>NZ_KE992731.1:507-20431 GCF_000466465.2 Clostridium sp. KLE 1755 | reverse complement strand
ACAGCAAACCCTGCCCGGCAAGGGGACGGTGCTCTACATACGGAGAAGCATACGCCCCAAGATCTCTGTAAATCACATGATTCCATGAAAGATTCAGGCTGATATGTTATGTTTGTTGTCTATGTTTATGGCTAAAGTTATGGTGGTAAACTTAATATAATTAGAAGTTGGTGTTGTTGGAAAATATTTGCGGTATTATTTTGATAGTCTTTTTATTTGATATTCAAAATATTCAGTTGTAAAAAAAGACTGCCGGTGTCAATTATGTAAAAAGCAATGCTTTTGGAGTTCGTAAGATTGCCGGGTAGCCTTTTTTGTATCTTAATTATTGCGGTCGACTGACTGGCCGCTTTATTTTTAGGGAAACTTAATCGGAAAATCTCAAAAATCAAAAAGGGAGCTGTAATAAGTCAGTTGTTTTTTAACTTATTTATTCAGGAGGGCGCTGGCTTCCTGGATGATTTCCTGGATGATCTGGCGGCAGGTTTGTTCTTTGGTGACCATTCCTGCGCATTGGCCGGCCATGAGGGTTCCGTTTACTACGTCGCCTTCCATGACGGCTTTCCTGAGGGAACCAAGGGTCAGGTATTCCAGTTCTTCGAAGGTAGCGCCTTCTTTTTCCAGCTTCAGGTATTCCCTTGTCATTTTGTTGCGGATCTGGCGGACCGGGTGTCCGGTGCTCATTCCGGTTACTTCTGAATCAATGTCCCTGGCTTTGATAACCTTCTGTTTATAGTTGTCGTGGACAATGGATTCTTTGGCCACCACGAAGCGGGTGCCCATCTGCACGCCCTGCGCCCCCAGCATAAATGCCGCTGCAAAGCCTCTGCCGTCTGCGATGCCGCCGGCTGCAATTACCGGAATGTCCACCGCATCCACGACCTGGGGAACCAGCGTCATGGTAGTGGCTGATCCGATATGTCCGCCGCTTTCCATGCCTTCGGCAACCACCGCGTCCGCTCCTGCGCGTTCCATCAGCTTCGCCATGGCAACGCTGGCGACTACAGGGATTACCTTCACGCCTGCGGCTTTCCACATTTCCATGAATTTGGCAGGGCTTCCGGCACCGGTGGTAACCACCTCCACGCCTTCCTCCACGATCACCTTGGCCACTTCGTCTGCATTGGGATTGAGCAGCATGACATTGACCCCGATAGGCTTTGAGGTGAGCTCCCGCGCTTTGCGGATCTGCTCTCTCACAATGTCTGCCGGCGCGCTGGCTGCGCCGATGATGCCCAGTCCGCCTGCTTCAGAGACGGCGGCGGCCAGATGGTATTCTCCTACCCAGGCCATGCCGCCCTGAATGATCGGATACTCGATTCCGAGAAGTTCCGTGACTGCTGTCTTCATTAAGCTTCGATTCCCTGTGCTTTCAGATATTCTACAACTGAACCTACCGTTGTCAGTTTTTCCAGTTCCTCTGCAGGAATTTCAACACCATATTCTTCTTCTACTGCCATAACCAGTTCGAAAAGGTCCAGAGAGTCAGCTCCCAGATCATCCTTGAAAGAGGAATCCTCTGTAATCGCAACGCCCTCCAGATTTAACTGCTCCTGAATAATCTCAATTACTTTTTCTAACATTTTGTTATCTCCTTTTTTTGTTTTTATAAAAAAGTTTGACATTCAAAGTATATTCTCTGTTCCTTTGTTTGTCAACTACTTCTTTCCTCATTTTTGATAAAATACTGATAAACATCCCTTTTGCTTATTCCTCTGTCCTTAGCTACCAGTTTCATGGCGTCTTTACGGTCCATTCCCTGGTCTTCATAGAACTTCATATGCTCTTCCATGGACATCTGCGCAAAGGAGGCTTCCTTTTCCCTGGCCTTTTCCTCATGGCTCTTGCCCTCCAGTACCAGGACGTATTCTCCGCGGGGATCGTTGGTTTCGTAAAAATGCAGGGCGTCCTCCAGCGTGGTGGGCATTATTGTTTCAAATTTTTTGGTCAGCTCCCTGCACAGGGTAACTTTTCTGTTTCCCAGTTCTTCGTGGAGGCAGGACAGTGTGCGTATCAGGTGGTGGGGCGCTTCATAAAGGATTATGGTCCTGGATTCTTCTTTCAATTCCTCCAGGATGGCTTTTTTCTCTTTTTTATCATCAAAGGGCAGGAAGCCTTCGAAACAGAATCTTCTCGTTGGAAGGCCCGAAAGCGTCAGAGCTGTTATACAGGCCGCCGGTCCGGGAAGTGAGGTCACCGTAATGCCCGCCTCCTGGCACAGCTTCACCAAAACCTCACCCGGATCGGATATGGCCGGCGTCCCTGCATCGGTTATGAGCGCAATATTTTTTCCCGCATTCAGCTGGTTTATCAAATCATATGCTTTTTCAACTTTATTGTATTCGTGATAGCTGGTCATCGGCGTCCGGATTTCAAAATGATTCAGCAGGCGGATACTGTTCCTTGTATCCTCCGCGGCTATCAAATCCACATCCCGCAGCGTTTCCAGCACACGGGGCGTCATGTCCTTCAGATTTCCGATGGGTGTCGCACATAAATATAAAGTGCCTGCCATATCTTTCCTTTCCTGTGAGCTTTGCCTGGGCAAAACACATTCCCGTCCGGCTCCGCCAAACGCCGCTTATTTCCCGACGCCTTTAATCCGCCGGATTTTCCGCCGCCGGCCCCGCTGCCGGCTCCGCATTTCCCGGTGCCTGCGCAGTCTCTGCCCTCTCCGCTTCCTCCGCGGGAAGCAGCCCTCCCTCCGTATACCGGTTGGAGGCATTCCAGAGTATCCATTCCTCATAGCCTGCGTCATACACGGCCTGAATCTGCGCCCGGATTTCCTCCGGCCCATATTTGATATGTCCGGGAACCCAGGATGCGGTAAAATCCTGCAGCCAGGGCCTGACATCCGCCCGGATCTCCTCCGCCGGTTCCATGTCCCGTGGGCTTAAAATCTCATTTCCGGAAATCTCATTCCCGGAAGTCCCGTCACCAGGCTTCTCATCTGCGGGTATCTCATTTGCAGAAACCGCATTCCCGGCGTTACCGTTTGCAGGCACCTCATTTCCGTCAATACCGTTTCCTGAGGCATCTCCCGCCTCGCCATCAGCAGATACTCCGCCTGCCGCTTCCCCGCCTGCAGAAGCATCGTTTCCCGACACCTGCTGCCCGTTTGCATCCTTACGCATTCCCGCCAGGACCTCTCTGGAAGCGCCCATACTCCTGTATATCGTCTCATATGGCTGTGCATCCGGCACCGCCAGCCCCAGATTCCCCGGCCCGTAATGGGACGGATAGACCATCGGGCTGATATAATCCAGATACTTTGCCATCTCGTAATAATCCTGTCCTACAATGGACGCATCCAGCTCACTGTCAATGATGATGCCGTACACATCCGCCGATACCGGTACTCCCAGCTGATGCAGCGCCTGCGCCGCATACGCCGTAAATTCGGTAATCGTCCCTTCCTTGTCACGACCTGCTGCCTCCGGGCCGAAATCCACCTTTGACATACCGCTGTCCGTGGAGAAGCGGATATAGTCAAATTGTATTTCATCAAATCCCACCGCCACCGCCTGTGCGGCAATTTCCATCAGGTATTCCCATACCTCACGGCTGTAGGGATTCACCCAGGCAAGTCCTGACTTATCGCGGAAAACACTGCCGTCCTGATTATGAAGCGCAAGCTCCGGGCGGTTCTCCGCCAGGAAGGGGTCTTTAAACGCCACAATCCGGCCAATCAGATAAATCCCGTGCTCCCTGCACTTCTTCACCAGGGCCGGCATATCCGCCACCAGCTTCTGTGCGGAGCCAAGCTCTGAAACCATAGGTGAATCCATCTGATAAACAACACGGCCTTCATCGTTTTTAATATCTATCACCATGGTGTTCAGCTCTGTCCTGTCCACCAGGGATATCAAGTTGTCCATATTGGAGGTTCCCGCCATATTTCCGGTGACATAGATCCCTTTGACCTTTACCCTGTCACCGATTGGCAGCTCTCCGCCGTATTCCTCTGTCTGCTCCGTTTCCGCAGCTTCCTGCGCCAATGTTTCAGGGGCATCAATGTCGCCCTCCCCTTCGGCGCCGCCCTCAGTCTCCGCAAAGTCCTCAGAATTCCCGGAAACATCCGTTCCCTCCTGTATGGCCGCCGCTTCCTGCGCATCCCGGCTTCTGCCTGCCAGATAAGCGCTCGTTGCCGCTATTACAAGAAGACAAAGCAATATGGCTGCGAATATTTTACTTATCTTCATTTTCCGTTCTTTCCGGATCTCCGGCGCAAAATACTGCGTAAAACCCGGATATCACATATGTTTAAACCTAAAACCTCAGTTTTCCATCTATCTAAACTAAGATAATAACCGATACCGTAATAATTTTCAATAGCTTTTACGGCACATATCCCTTACAGCGTAATAATTCATCCTTCGGCCGGACTGTTACTGCATCCGCCATTAAAAGCCGCCTGCGACGAGGAGGCGCATGCCTGCTGCCACTACGTTTTCTCACGGTCTGCGCAGTAAATGCGCAGACCTGCCTGAACTGTTGCCTTACAGCTGCCGCTCTCCTGCATCAATACCCGTAAATATCATAAATTTCATCCGTATATACCCCCGGCTCCCGGTATACAATCAAAGGCTTCTCCACCTTCAGCCGGCTCCTTCCGCCCCGGTTTGCCTCAAGCAAAACCATATTCGGCTCCTTGTCCGCAAACGGATATACCAGCTGCATACGTTTTGGCTCCAGTCTGTACCTTGCCAGGGTCACGATGATTTCCGCCAGCCGGAAGGGCCTGTGCACCAGGAAAAAATTGCCGCCCGGCTTCAGCAGCTTCGCGGCCTGCGCGGCCACATCCTCAAAGGTGCATTTCACCTCATGCCTGGCAATTGCCTTTGGCGCCTCCGGATTGGTCAGCCCATGCCCTCCCACCATATAAGGCGGATTGCAGGTAACAACGTCAAAAGAAGCAGCCGGAAACAAACCCGCTGCCTCTTTAATATCCCCTTCCACAATGGAGATTTTCTCCTCCAGGCCGTTCAGCGCCACACTGCGCCTGGCCATGTCCGCACTGTCCGGTTGAATTTCCAGCCCGGTCAGATGGGAGGCATTCGTCTTGGCCTCCAGAAGAATCGGGATAATTCCTGTCCCTGTCCCCATATCCAGAACGCTTCCCCCGTCCTTTACGCGGGCAAAGCCGGAAAGAAGCACCGCATCCATACCAAAACAGAACCGTTCCTGGTCCTGGATAATCACATAGCCGTTCCTCTGCAGCTCATCCAGCCTTTCTCCCGGCTTTAATGAGATGCTATTCCAGTTTGGATTTTTCATCCTGCTTCTCCAGTTTTTCCAATTCCTTCAGCTCTTTTTCGCTGACCTCGTTTTTCTTATTCCGTCCGTGCCTTCTCTTGAAGCGGAGCTGATCCAAACGGTATTCCCTGATTTCCTTCTCATCCTCCACATTGACGATAACCTTTACCAGCTGGCGCAGCACGTTGACGCTGGACACCTCGCCCTTCAGTCCGTCATCCGTGGTCACATAATCGCCCAGGTTGGGAAGCCTGCGGTTCAGATCCTCATAGGTCTCCTCCTCATGCTTCAGACAGCACATCAGCCTGCCGCACACCCCGGAAATTTTCGTAGGGTTTAAAGAAAGATTCTGTTCCTTCGCCATTTTAATGGAAACCGGCACGAATTCCGACAGATGGGCATGACAGCACAGCTGCCTTCCGCAGATACCGATGCCGCCGAGAATCTTGGTTTCATCCCTTACGCCAATCTGACGCAGTTCAATCCTGGTCTTGAAAACGCTGGCAAGATCCTTCACCAGCTCCCTGAAATCTATTCTTCCGTCCGCCGTAAAATAAAACAGCACCTTATTGTTGTCAAACGTATACTCCGCATCAATCAGCTTCATGTCCAGCCCATGCTTGGTAATCTTCTCCTGGCAGATGCGGAAGGCATCCTTTTCCTTCACCTTATTCGCCGCTTCCTGCTCATCGTCCCTCTCGTTGGCAATACGCAGCACCGGCTTGAGCGGCTGAACCACCTTGCTGTCCTCCACCTCGCGGATACCGCCCACCACGGTTCCGTACTCTACGCCGCGGGCCGTTTCCACAATCACATGGTCACCCTTTTTTATTTCAAACCTGGACGGGTCAAAATAATATATCTTGCCCGCCGTACGGAATCTTACGCCTATCACTCTAGTCATCTATCAACCTCCTGCCATATTTCATGGCCCGGCAGATCACCTTCCCGATCCGCCCGCCGGCCCGTGCCGGCCATTTCGTATCCGAACCAATGCATCCTGAAACATGATTTCCTCTGCATTAATTCTCTTTCATCGTCAGAAACAGAAGCTCCATGGTCAGATCAAAATTTACGTTGGCTGAAAGCCTGGACTTCGCTTTTTCCAGCGCATCCAGGATTATTTCAATCCCTTCGTAGCTTCTCTGATCCGCTTCCTTTCTAATATACTTTATTTCTTCCTTAAAGATCAAGTTATTTGCGTCATTGGTTGCCTTAAAAAGCAATACATCCCTGTACCAGATGGACAAAATATCCAGATAATCGGTCACATCCAGCTTATATTCGGAAATTTTCTTAATAGCGGCCACAATTTCCGAAATCTCCATATCACGAATATATTTTAAAAGCGTTACCGCCTCTTCCTTCACATTATCAAAATCCTCGCTGGAAGCCAGCATTTTGGCACGTCCGATATTTCCCCTGGCAAAAGCCACACATACATTTGCCTTATAATCCGGAATCTGCAGATCCTCCATCAGAAACTTTCGCACAATATCGTCACGCACCGGCTTCATATTCAGCACAACGCACCGGCTCACAATCGTGGGAAGCAGCGCCTCCACATTCGTTGTCAGAATCAGGATTACACCATATGCCGGAGGCTCCTCCAGCGTCTTTAAAAGCGCGTTCTGCGCCTGTACCGTCATCTTCTCCCCTTCATTGATAATATATATCTTATAAGGGCTGGAATAGGGCTTGATGACAATATCATTATTCACCTGGCTTCGGATATCCTCCACACCGATGCTGTTCGGCTTTTCGTGGGTCACACGGATGATATCCGGCTGGTTGCCGCTCTCCGCCTGTTTGCAGGAATGGCATTCCCCGCACGGCTCAATCCCGCCCCTTTCACACTGAAGAGTCCTGGCAAAAATCCTGGCGATGAACTCCTTGCCGGAGTTCCTTTCTCCATTAATAATATATGCATGGGATACCTTGCCCAGCCTGATTGCGTTCTGCAGGTGCTCCTTCATAGCCTCCTGCCCGTAAATATCCTGAAAACCTGCCATAACTCCCTCGCTTTCCCACGGGGACGCCGTGCCTTACCGCACTCCGTCTCCCGCCTGTACCCTGCGCGCCTGCCTGATATAATCCATAACCTCCTTCAGGCACGTCTCCAGCTCACCATTATAGAATCTTCTGTCAATCCCCGCTTCAGCTATTCGTTCTTCACTGAAATCCTCAGAATCCGCAAGAAAACGCCTGCACATTTCCTCATATTTGGGGTTTTCCTGCTTTTTTTCCCGGTCCAGCGCCCTCTGCAGGCGTTCCCCGTCTTCCACCTCAATATAGATAGGCACGATTTTTTCCTTCCCCACAAACCGTTTCACCGCCCTGTAGGACTCCAGCGTCCCAATCAGCAGATAATCTTGTTTTTCCAAATCCAGCTGCCCGTCATCCACCGTAAAATAATACCACGGCCCATAAAAGGTGCTGTACATTCTTTCCTCAATTATCTTTCCTTCTGCGCGCAGCCTTTCAAGCTCCGCCTCATCCGTAAAAAAATATTCCCTTCCGTTCTCCTCACCGTCCCGTATGGGCCGCGTCGTATAGGGAACCAGCGTTTCCAGCCGCAAATCCGTACAGTCCAGAAGCCTCCGGTAAATGGTGTCTTTACCGGAAGAGCTCTTTCCTGCAATATAAAATATTTTTCCCATCTGTTTCTGACTGCAAACGTTTGTCAGTCTTCCTCCTTAGCATAGGCAATCGCACACCGGACGGCGCGTTTCCAGCCCTTCAGCTTCTCCTGCCGCATTTCCTGCGTCATGAACGGAAGGAAGGTTTTTTCCAGGAACCAGTTTTTCCTGATATCCTCCTTATCCTTCCAGAAACCAGTGGCGATTCCCGCCAGATAAGCCGCTCCCAGCGCTGTGGTTTCAATGCACTCAGGCCTGAGCACCTCTTTATTCATAATATCCGCCTGGAACTGCATCAGGAAATCATTGGCGCTTGCGCCGCCGTCCACACGCAGGTTCTTAAGCGTGATGCCCGAATCCTTTTCCATGGCTTCCAGCACATCCTGCGTCTGGTAGGCAAGGGATTCCAGCGTGGCACGGATAAAATGCTCCTTCCTCGCCCCGCGGGTGAGCCCCACAATGGTTCCCCTGGCGTAAGGATTCCAATAAGGCGCGCCCAGCCCGGTAAAGGCCGGCACCACATATACCCCGTTGGTATCCTCCACATCCTGCGCATACTCCTGGGACTGCGGCGCATTTTTGATCATACGCAGTTCATCGCGCAGCCACTGTATGGCCGCTCCCGCCACGAACACGCTTCCTTCCAGCGCATAACGGATTTCCCCCTCTGTGCTGGCCGCAATCGTGGTCAGCAGCCCATTTTGGGAGGTCACTGCCTTTTCCCCCGTATTCATCAATAGGAAACAGCCCGTACCATATGTATTCTTCGCTTCCCCGGCCTCAAAGCAGCACTGTCCGAACAGCGCCGCCTGCTGATCTCCCGCCGCGCCCGCAATGGGAATCACTCCGCCGATGACCGATTCATCCGTATAGCCGTAAACACAGCTGGACGGCTTCACCTGGGGCAGCATGGATCTGGGGATTCCCAGACGGTTCAGAATATCCTCATCCCATTCTCTCTTATGAATGTCAAAAAGCATGGTACGGGAAGCATTGGTGTAATCCGTTACAAAAACCTTTCCCTTGGTCAGGTTCCAGATAAGCCAGGTGTCCACCGTACCGAACAGCAGCTCACCCGACTCCGCCATTTCCCTGGCGCCCTCCACATTATCCAGGATCCACTTGATCTTGGTGCCGGAAAAATAGGCATCCGGCACCAGCCCGGTCCGCTCCCTGATGATGCTGTCAAAGCCATCCTCCTTCAGCTGTTCGATAATATCCGCCGTCCTGCGGCACTGCCAGCAGATGGCATTGTACACCGGTTTTCCCGTTTTTTTACTGAAGCAGACGGTAGTCTCCCTCTGGTTGGTAATACCTATCGCCGCAATATCCTCAATCGCCGCGCCGATTTTTCCCATGGCCTCCACAGCCACACTCAGCTGGGAGGACCAGATTTCCAGAGGGTCATGCTCCACCCAGCCCGGTTTCGGATATATCTGGGTGAACTCCCTCTGCACCACAGAGCGCATATGCCCTGATTTGTCAAACAGAATACAGCGGGAACTGGTCGTTCCCTGATCAAGCGCCATCACATATTTTTTCATTCGTAATACCCCCGTTCTGACCCCAATTTAAAAATACTGAAATTTAAATTATTACTGCCGCTTACCCCTAAGCGCCGCTCTTCCCAGACGGCCGTTTCCTTCTCTCCTGCCGTCTGTATCCAGGCGGCTGTCTCCTACTGTCCGGCTCTTTCCATGATACCGCAGCCACCTGTTATACCTCAACTACCCTCAGCTGATTGGTCTTTCCGGAAATTCCCAGAGGCATTCCCGCCGTAATGATAACCTTATCCCCTTTTTGAATATAACCAGCCTCCACAGCAGCGTCAATAGCCGCATGGAACAGATCCTCCGCTGTATTCTCCTCCTGGATCAGCAGCGGCATTACACCCCACTGCAGGTTCAGCTGACGCCATACCAGCCTCTTCACCGTGCAGCCGAAAATCGGGCAGCTGGGCTTAAACCGTGAAATCATGCTGGCAGTAAAGCCTGACATGGTTACGCAGATAATTCCCTTAACATCCAAATCCGCCGCCATCGTGCAGGTTGCATGGGAAATCGCCGTAGTAATATTGCCGTCGCCAGGCAGTTCGCGTTTTTTCAGACGGCCTGCAAAGTCGATATCCTCCTCGGTCCTCTCCGCAATGCGCGCCATGGTCTGTACGGCCTCCACAGGATACTGTCCCTGTGCGCTTTCGCCGGAAAGCATGATAGCTGTGGTCCCATCATAAATAGCATTGGCAATATCCGTGGTCTCCGCTCTGGTGGGACGGGGATTGTGAATCATGGACTCCAGCATCTGTGTTGCTGTTATTACCTGTTTTCCTTTGGCAACCGCCTTTTTAATGATCTGCTTCTGAAGCACGGGAACCTCTTCCAGCGGAACTTCAACACCCATATCTCCTCTGGCAACCATAATACCATCGGATACATCGATGATTTCGTCCAGATTCTTGATACCCTGCATATTCTCAATTTTAGCAACGATCATCATCTTGGAATTGTGCTCATCCAGAATCCGGCGCACCTCCAGCACATCCTCTTTATTGCGCACAAAAGATGCCGCGATAATATCAAATCCCAGTTCAATGCCGAACAGGATATCATTCCTGTCGCTTTCGCTGATATAAGGCATGGAAAGTTCCGCGCCCGGCACATTCACGCCCTTGTGATTGGAAACAGGTCCGCCGTTTACAACATCACAGATAATATCGGTATCCGTAATTTCTTCCACCGTCATCTCAATCAGGCCGTCGTCGATGAGAATCGTGGTTCCCACACCGATATCATTAATCAGCTCCTTATAGGTAATGGAAGCCATTTTTTCCGTTCCCATCACTTCCCTGGTGGTCAGGGTGAATTTCTGTCCGGCCTCCAAATAAACCTTGCCGCCTTCAAAATCCCTCAGACGGATTTCCGGTCCCTTGGTATCCAGCAGCGCCGCAATGGGAAGATTCAGTTCCTTGCTCACCTTGCGCATTCTGTCATATTTTCCGTGCTGTTCTTCATGATCTCCATGTAAAAAATTAAAACGGGCCACATTCATGCCTGCCAGCATAAGCTCTCTCAGTTTTTCCTCACTTTGGGAAGCCGGTCCGATGGTGCAGATAATTTTGGTTTTTCTCATATTAACTCCTTCCGGTGCTTCAGACACCTGTCAATTAAGTATTGTTATTGTACAGTCTCCGGTCAACCCCGCTCCTGTTTCCGCGGTCTCCACCCCCTGTACGTTCAGCCTCTGCCTCACGTACGTCTCTATTAACTTAATGACCTCCTCCGTTATTACCTCTCCCGGAACTACCAGAGGAATTCCCGGCGGATAAAGGTTCACATAAGTTCCTGCTGTCTTTCCCGCCGCCATGCCAAGCGGACAGGAGTGCTTCTCTGCCGTCAGCGCCCGGTAAAGCGGCACCGACATCTCAAGCTCCGGATACGGCTTCGCCTGCTGCGGGCAGTCCTGCGTCTCCAGGCCTTTATCAATTTCCAACAAAGCATCCGCAAGCCGCCTTAAGCCCTCCTCCCTGTCCCAGGGAGTCACTATGGCGGTTACATAAGTATCGCAAGCCATCTCCATTTGAAGATAATAACGGTTCAGAAGCTCTTTGTAAAGCGTATTTCCCGTAATTTTTGTATTCTTTACAGATATCAGCAGTTTTCCCGCATCAAAAGCTTTCATACAGCCTTTTTCCAGAATATCCCTGTTCATCAGCCTGAGATGCTTTAATTCTTCCGTTTTCCCGTAAAAACGCGCCATCCGCTGTGCAAAACCGCCCCAGCACGCCCCCTCCTCCAGGAGCCTCACACAGGCATCCATACTGCCCATCAGCAGATAGGACGGACTGCTGGTCTGATAAATCCGTTCATACTCCCGCACAACGCTTCTGTCCACACGTGTCCCGTTAACATGCAGAAGCGCTGTCTGGGTCAGCGCAGGAAGCGTCTTATGAAGACTCTGAATAACCAGATCCGCTCCCTGACGCACCGGACTCTCCGGAAAAAACGGATCAAATCCAAAATGCGCCCCATGCGCTCCATCCACAATCAAAATGCCCCCCGCCCGGTGGACAATTTCCGCAATTTTTTCAATATCAGAAACTACCCCGTCATAGGTAGGGGAGGTGAGCACCACCGCCTTTGCCTCCGGATACTCCCTCAGGGCCGCTTCCACCTGCTCCGGCAGGATACAGTCCGCTATCCCGTAATCCGGCACCGTCCCCGGATAAAGAAAAACAGGCTCCAGCTCCCGCAGGAAGCAGGCATGATACACGGATTTATGGCAGTTCCGCGCCATGATAATCCTGCTGCCTCTTGGCGCCGCCGCCGAAACCGCAGTAAGGATCCCCGCCGTAGAACCATTTACCAGAAAAAAAGTTTCCTCCGCGCCGAAAACAACCGCTGCCTTTTCCTGCGCCTCCTTCAGAATCCCATCCGGCGCATGCAGATCATCAAAACCCTCTATTTCCGTAATATCCAGCCCCGCAATTCCCTGCAGCGCCCCAATCTCCTCAGGCATGTTCCTTTTATGCCCGGGCATATGAAAGGGATAATACTGAGAAGCCCCGTATTCAGTTAATCTTGCAAATAATCCTTCCATTTGCCTCCTGCATGCCGTCAGTTTTATTTTTCTGCCGCCTTTATTTCTTCTGCTGCCAGCTCCCCGTTTTCCTGCGTCTTTGGCTCCTTTTCTTCGCCACCGCTTCTGCGGGGGAGTGTCGTCCAATGCCTGCCCAAATGCTTCACAGCCTTCAGCCGTGGCTCCACCGTTTCCAGAAATGAACAGTACTTATCCGCCGCCGTCACGATCCATGCCTCTCTGCATAAAGGCGGAACAATAGTAAGCGGCCACATATGCTTCTTGATAATATCCTGCTCCCTGGGAGATAGCCGGTACTCCCTTCCGGCATTTTTCAGCGCCGTCCTGGGATGGCTGAAGCCATGCATATTCCACAGCCCCCTGTCATGCTTATGATGATGCCAGTCATAAAGGAAATAATCGTGAAGCAGCGCTCCTCTGATAATATCCTTTTCCTCGCTCTTTATCCCCATTTTCTCCAGTTTTTCGTGGATTGCCAGGCTGCAGCCCGCCACGCTGATGCAATGGCTGTGCACGGAAATAGTCCCGTGCTGGATACTTCTGCGCGTACTTTTAAAATTATCGGACCGCAGAATATCCCCTCCATTTTCAGCAATTCTCTCCATAAATTTCCTGCGCCTTGCGATCCGGCGCTCCTGTTTTTCCCGCTGCCTGGGCGTCAATTCCTTATTTCTCATGATTTGTCCCCCAAACCAATTCCCTGTAATAGTTCAGACAACTGAACCGCTGCGATTCCATCTGACACTTTGCAGTTAATAATGTAACTGTCCAACACTTTCAAAGTTACTTAATAATAACAGATTACCGGAAAATTCCGTTCCATATATCCGTAAATTTCCTCCGCCTTATCACGCGGCAGATTGATACACCCATGAGAACCGTTCCTCATATAAATATCTCCGCCGAAGCTTCCTCTCCAGGACGCATCGTGCATACCGATATTCCCGTTAAAAGGCATCCAGTAATCCACATGCGACGCATAATTCTCACCGGTCAGCGTGGCATTCCTCTCCTTGTAGGTCAGCCCGAAAACACCGGCCGGCGTGCCGTATCCCCTGGAAATATTCCCGGACACGAAATCACTTTCCAGAATCAGCTCTCCGTTCATATAAAGATATAAATGCTGGTTTCCCATATCAATTTCCACATAGGAAGCCCCAATATCTTCTCCCGGCGCCCCGGTGGCATAACCTCTGGCAAAATAAAGAGGCTCCTTCTCCACCTGCTCGCCTTTCCTGACAGACTCAAGAAGCGCGGCCGTTTCTCCCGCCCGGTCCGTCCACCAACCGTAAGAACCGCTCTTCAGCAGAATAGTATTCCCCATTGTCGTGGTAAAATTACGATCCCTGCCATAAGTATCATGTTTTCTGGCCAGACCGTTCACATACTCCCGGGCCGCTTCTTCATCCAGCATCACATCGTCATTCGTAATCGTAATCCACTGGCTGATCACACTCCCATCAACCACTTCCCTTTCGCCATTCCAATCATAGGTTATGGCAGCGCCCACATACCGGTTTGCCTTCTCAAGCGCTTTCCTCAAAGCCTTATCATCCGACTTCACTGCCGCATTCTGGTAAAAACCGCCCGCATCCAGATCCAATGTTTCCTGAAGCCTTTCAAGCGCCTCCGCCACCGCATCCTTCACCCGGTCAAAATCCGCCACGGTACCCGGATACTCAGGAACAATTTCATACCCCCTGCCCTCAATATAACCGCTTATGTACGCATCCTCCGGAGGGTGGATATTGGCCTTCTTAAAAAACACCGTCTCACTCAGCCGCTCCGCCAATGCATCGTCACTGTACGTCACCGCCTTGGGAAGCTCAAAATCTCTCCCTCCAAAAAACATCATCGGCCACTTCAGCCCTGTAAGCTGCGCATTGATCCGATCCAACGTATTATCATAAACATAGGTCATCCCCACCTGATCCGGCTTTACAATATCCTGCATATCCTCCCGGCCATAAATCTGCAGCTCATAAGCAACGGAAGGATTCAGAATCTCCTCCCGCACCTGCTCTTTGGAACGAAAGCTGTAATCCGTCCCATCTATCTGTGTCCTCCAGTAATAATGCCCAGCAAAAAAGAAGGCGCCTGCAAGATAAGCAAGAGCAAGCACCGCCGCAGTTATTCCCACGGCAATCATTGCCCTTCCGTATGCAGTCCCCCCTCTTTCAACCTGCGTGTCATTCATTTTTCTTTTATTCATCCGACAAATTCCTTCGTATAATCTCTCTCCCCTATTGTATCACTTATCCGTCAAAAGAAAAATAGATAAATAATGTATCGGTTGAGAAATACAGGTAAAATCGCAACAGCCCGGATAACCGGACTTCTGCCTGCAATCCGGTTACCATCCGAAGCCAACACAGTTCCCTTACTCAAACTGTGCCAGGTACATCTGTCTGTACAGGCCCTCCTGACATATCAGCTCATCATGAGTACCCTGCTGAACCACGTCTCCGTCATTCACCACAAGAATTATATCGGCATTCCGTATCGTAGATAATCTGTGGGCGATAATAAAACAGGTTTTCCCCTCCATCAGCCTGCGCATCGCCTCCTGGATTTTCATTTCGGTACGGGTATCCACGTTGGAAGTCGCCTCATCCAATATAAGCATCCTGGCCGGAAGAAGCATCGCCCGCGCAATCGTCAGCAGCTGCTTCTGCCCTTTGGAAATATTCGTCCCTTCATCGGTCAGTATCGTATCATAGCCCTGAGGAAGCCTGCGTATAAAACCGTCAATTCCCGCAGCAGCAGCAGCTTCCCTGACCTTTTCCTCTATGGCTCCCTGCTCCATGCCGCTAAGGCTCCCATAAGCCAGATTTTCATAAATGCTTCCCTGGAACAGCCAGGTATCCTGCAGAACCATAGCATAAGACTGCCTCAGGCTCGCTCTCGTTATTCCTGAAATATCCGTCCCATCCACACTGATATTCCCACTCTGAATATCATAAAACCGCATTAGTAAATTGATTAACGTTGTCTTTCCTGCGCCCGTCGGCCCCACAACCGCTACCATTTTACCGGGTTTTACATGAAAACTCAAGTCATGGATAATAGTTTTAACACAATTGTAACCAAATTTTACATGGGACAGCTCCACATCCCCTTGTGCATCCTTCAGATCCACACAGCCCGGACTGTCCGCCGGCTCCTCCTCTTCATCCAGCAGCCGGAAAATCCGCTCCGCAGCAGCAATGGAGGACTGCAAATCACTGATGATATTCGCCGCCTCATTGATTGGCCCTGAAAACTTCCTGGAATACAGCACAAAGGAGGAAATATTGCCAATACTCATCTGCCCGAACAGATAAAGCACCGCACCGAACACGCTAATCAGGGAAAGCGAAAGATTATTCACAAAATTCACCATCGGCCCTACAATACTACCGTAATATTCCGCCCTGTAATATGCCTTCATGGCATTTTCATTTCTTTCCTCAAACCGGTCAATCGTATTTTTCTCCTGACAGTACGCCTTCAGCGTCTTCTGCCCGGATACCATTTCCTCCACAAAACCGTTCAACGCTCCCAGCTTTGCGGATCTCTCCCGGAAAAGAGGCCTGGTTTTCCCCGTCAGATACCTGGTAATACAAACCGACAGCGGCAGCGTAAACGCAAATACCAGCACCAGCCTTGGTGAAATCAAAACCATCATAACAAAAGCGCCGCTCACCGTTATCACCGTCGTCAGCAACTGTACCACATCATCTGATAGCGATACATTTACCGTATCTATATCATAGGAAATCCGGCTGATGATATCCCCGCTCTGATGCACATCGAAATACCCCACCGGGAGTGAAAGCAGCTTCTCAAACACATCCTTCCTCATCCGGTAAACCACCTTCCGGCTTATGGCAATCATCAGCACCTGCAGCATATAGGAAAAAATTGAAGAAACCACATAAAATACCGCCATCCAGGCCGCAAAATAAAAAACCCTTCCAAAATTTACCTTCCCCGGCCCCGGTTCAATCGCATCCACCGCATACCCGGAAAGCATCGGCCCAATCAAGGCAAAAAGATTGCTTCCCACCGTAAGCACCAATGCCGCAGCCAGATACCATTTATAGTGAAGCAGATAACCCCCCAGACGGATCAGCGTACCTGCCTTCCCCTTTTCTTTTTTCATAACCTCCTCTTTCCCCCTCCTCTCCATGTCCGTATTCCACTCCAAGTCTGTGCTCCGCTCCGGCTGCGTACTCTGCTCCAGATTTGTACTCTGCCCCGGTCTGTGAACGACTTATCTCCTGATAGATTTCACAGCTTTCCATCAGATCCTCATGCGTTCCATATCCTATCATTTCCCCGTCCTCCAGCACCAGAATATGATCTGCATGCATCACCGAACTGATTCTCTGGGCTATCATAATAGTCGTAGTATCCCTGAAATGCTCCTTCAGCTGCCTGCGCAGCCTGCTGTCCGTCCTGTAGTCCAACGCACTGGAGGAATCATCCAGTACCAGAAAATCCGGATGTGCCGCCAGTGCCCTGGCAATCAGGATACGCTGCTTCTGTCCACCGCTCAGATTAGCCCCCTTAATGTCAAGCATAGCGCCCTCACTCTGCTCCTTCTCCCTGGTAAACTCATCTGCCTGCGCATATACAAGTGCCTTCTCAATATCCTCCTCACTCAGCTTCCGCCCCATCCTTACATTTTCAAAAATGGAGTCCTCAAAAATAGTATCATTCTGGAACACTACCCCGAACTTTTCTCTCAGCTCCTTTTTTTCAAAACTTCGCACATCCCGCCCATCAATCAGGATTCTTCCCTCATCCACATCAACCAGCCGCATCAGAAGTGCCGCCAACGTAGTTTTTCCCGAGCCCGTTGCCCCAATAACCCCAAGCATTTCCCCTTTTTTCACCGAAAAGGAAAGGTTCTTCAGGTTTGCTTCCGTTTTATTATAGGAAAAGGTAACCCTGTCAAATACAATTCCTTTATTCCCGGCCTCCGTTTCATTAACAGAAGCTGCCTTCATATCTTCCGTCACAGTAACCATATCATCTTCGCAGTCTAATACCTGCTGTATTCTGGCTCCGGATGCCACCGCTTTATTTATAATGACAAACATTCTGGAGATCGACATCATCGCATTCAAAATAATGGTGAAATAGGTCATAAACGCCAATATTTTTCCAACCTCAGACGTTCCCGCATTTACTCTGTAAGCCCCTGCCAAAATCACTCCGACAAGACCCAGATTCAGAAGCATGTTCATTGCGGGGTTCAGCACTGCCATTGTCTGCTCAGCGTTCCGTTCGCAGGTAATAACCATCTGATTGACGCCATCAAACTTATTTTTCTCATAATCCATCTTTGAAAGTGCCTTAATTACACGGATTCCCGCAATATCCTCCCTCACCAGACACACAAACTTATCCGCCGCTTCCTGCAGCTTCCGATATAAAGGCATTCCCTTCCTGGAAACCGCCGTCATAACAAAAGCCAATATCGGCATTACCAGTAAAAGCACCGAAGCCAGCACCGGATCCAACGCCATAGTAAAAATAATACCCCCCACAAGCAGAATCGGCGCCCTTACACCCAGTCTCTGAATTCTGCCTATCATCTGATTCACATTATAGGTATCTGTCGTCAGCCTGGATATCAATGACGGCTTTGTAAAGGAATCCGTCTGCCTGTCAGAAAGGTACATTGTTCTGGCAAATAAATCATGCCTTATAATCTGAGTCGCCTCACTGGCCACCCTGGATGCCATCCTGTTCGCAATAATATTAAAAGCCACCGCCAGCAAGGAACAGAAAACCATAACCCCGCCCCATAAATAAATCTGCTTTAGGCTCCCCACCGGAATTACATTATCAATTACATATGCCAGCACCCACGGGATGCACAAGTCCATAACTGATCCAATAAACTTAATTGCAAACCCAATTCCCATTCGACCATAATAAGGCTTCAAATATATAGATATAATCTTTTTCATTTTTGTTCTTTTGCAAGCCCTTCCTCAATAAAGCTGTCCAATTTCTCAATTAAATACGGCTGAATATCAGGATACGTCCAAAACTCCCTCTCTTTCGGAAGCTCATCAAAGCACTTCACCTCTGCAATCTCATAATCCGGCAGAATGCCCAGACTCTCGATCTGCGCAAAATACAACATACCGAAGCTCGCTTCTCCTCCATTTCTCATACATGAGTAAGCACACACCGGATGCAGCACATACGTCTCCGCTCCTGTCTCCTCAAACAATTCTCTTTTTGCCGTATCTTCAATCCTTTCCCCAGCTTCTCTATGGCCGCCGGGACATTCCCATGTATTCCGTTTTCCGTGTCTGCATAAAAGCCATCTACCGTCCTTTTTCGCCCCTATTACTGCAAATTTATATACTGAATCCTCTGCCCGATCATAAAATGCTACCTGTACCATTTTGCCCCCTAGATTACACCAAATATTGCACCACTATTTCTCACATCGTTAATAAACTCAAAATCAGTACCCAAAAGCTCCTGTTAAAGACTCATCATTCTCTATCCATTCGCTCACCATAACCTCTCGAAATTCATCCTTTGTATCCCTTAAGTATACCTTTTCAATACCTGCATTAATCACCAGACGCTTACACATAGAACAACAGCACGAATTTTCAATATAAGAACCGCTGTCCACTTCAATTCCCACCAGATATAAACTACTTCCGATCATTTCATCCCTCGAGGCACTGATTATGGCATTGGCCTCTGCATGAACACTCCTGCACAGCTCATACCTCTCGCCTCTCGGTATCTTCATCTTAGTCCGTATACATTCTCCTATATCGGAGCAATTCTTCCTTCCTCTGGGTGCCCCCACATATCCGGTTGATATCACCTCATCATTTTTTACGATAACCGCCCCATAATGTCTTCTGATACAGGTACACCTCTGTGATACAACCTCCGCCAAATCCAGATAATAGTTTACCTTATCCCGTCTTCCCATAAATGAATTCCCCCTTTTCATCGCAATTACTTTAAATTATATAACACTTTTCTGCACTTGCAAAGTTCCATCAAAAGTTTCACATATAAAAAAAGACCTCAGTAATCATAACTGAGATCAAAAAATGAAGCACGGGGGATTCGAACCCCCGACAACCTGATTAAAAGTCAGGTGCTCTACCGACTGAGCTAGTGCTCCATACATAATATTTAATTTGTGACAGTAAGAAATGCCCAGAACCGGAATCGAACCAGTGACACGAGGATTTTCAGTCCTCTGCTCTACCAACTGAGCTATCTGGGCATTTGAGTAGCGGGGACAGGATTTGAACCTATGACCTTCGGGTTATGAGCCCGACGAGCTTCCAGACTGCTCCACCCCGCGTTAACATATTATATTGTAACACCAAATTGGTATCACTTGCAACTTTTATTTGATAAAAAATGGATGGAGGTGGATTCGAACCACCGAA
>NZ_KE992731.1:0-407 GCF_000466465.2 Clostridium sp. KLE 1755 | reverse complement strand
GTCCCCTTTGGCCACTCGGGAATCCATCCAGAATATTTAATATTAAGCCGATGATCAGACTCGAACCGATAACCTGCTGATTACAAATCAGCTGCTCTGCCAATTGAGCCACATCGGCGTATTATAAATCCGAACAATCGGTATTTTTTTACGTAAGAAATGGGACCTATAGGGCTCGAACCTATGACCCTCTGCTTGTAAGGCAGATGCTCTCCCAGCTGAGCTAAGATCCCATACCTTAAATTAGATTCCCTAAAGAATCAACGACCCAGATCGGACTCGAACCGACGACCTCCGCCGTGACAGGGCGGCGCTCTAACCAACTGAGCCACTAGGCCGAATGAAACTTACGTTTCAATAGGATACATCTTTTGAATATACCCTCAAAACCGAACATTGAATCTAAT
>NZ_KE992730.1:0-46191 GCF_000466465.2 Clostridium sp. KLE 1755 | reverse complement strand
TTTCCGCCTTTCCGGAGGTACCGCTGTCCGAAGAACCGCCGCCGGAATTGCTTTCCGTACCGCTGCCGCCGTCCGTACTTCCATTCCCGCCGGAAGAGCCGCTTCCTTCAGATCCGCTTCCGCCCGCACTGCTGCTTCCTTCAGCTCCGCTTTCACCTGCACTTTCGCTTCCACCGGCTCCGCTTCCGCCGGCTCCGCTGCCACCCGTACTATCGCTTCCGTCCGCCGTGCCGCCGCCCGTACTTCCGCTGTCCGTGCTTTCCCCGCCGCCGGAGCTGCCGCCCTGGTTCCCCGAACCGCCATTGCCATCGGAACCATTTCCTCCGCTGCCGCCGGAATGGTTCTTATCATCCCCACCGCTTTCCGACTCATCCTCAGAAGGTATCTCCGTAGGATCCGTATCGCCCTTGCCATCCTCACCCTTATCAGGGATAACCGGCTTAATCTTATCAATCTCATTCTTCACATCATCGACAACGCCGTTGACCGTATCCATAGCGTTATTGATGTCACTGCGGACACCATCCACCAGCCGTTTTACCGTATCATTTCCCAGATTTCCGATGTTGTCCAGCGCACTGCTGATACTGTCGATATAGTCCCTTGTTTCCTGATGATCCTCGGAAATCGTATCGCGGAGAGAATTCACTTCCCGGTTCAGGCTGTCAATCGTATCCTCATACTGCTTCTGGAGCGCCTTTGTATACTCGCTGGCATCACTGGAGGTCTGGCTGAGAGCATCCGACATCTGTATCACCAGACGATTCATAGTCCCCAGATCATCCTGCAGCTTTTCCAGACGGTCCGACAAATATTCGGATTCCATATAAGGCTCAGCCTGGCCGGCAATACCGCCCACGTCCTTACGTCCCAGAATCTCCCCTTCATTTTCACATTCAATAATGGTTCCGCTCTGTCTTCCGGCAATGCCTCCCACGTTGTAGCCCACATGCGCATACCCCACCGGGCCGCGGTTAATACAGCCTGTGACAGTCCCGGAGGTAATCCCTGCAATTCCGCCGCTGTCATTTCTGGTAACCACATTCTGCGTCAGATTCAGGCTTCCCAAATCCACGCCATCCAAATCCAGCGTCGGCTTCAAATCCTCTCCATTCACCACACATTCGCTTACGCAGTCCTTAAGCAGCCCCTTATTTTCACCACATATACCGCCGGTGCCGTTGGTGGCCGTAACCGTGCCGGATGCGCTGCATCCCACCACCTTCCCGTCCGCCTTATTATACCCTACGACTCCGCCGACCGATTTGGATGCGGACACTGTGCCATGAAAGGAACAGCCAGACAGCATGCCGAAATTCATACCTGCCAGGCCGCCCACATTTTCCGCGCTGCCGTCCATCCGCACAGTCCCTTCCACAGTCAGCTCTTCAACCACCGCATTTTTCCCAAGATAGCGGAAAAATCCATAATCGGAACCTTTCCTGGAAAGTGAGAACCCGGATATGGTATGCCCGTTTCCTTTCAGCGTCCCGTTAAAATATGGTATCCCCTGAAAATCCGTCCCTGTCAAATCAATGTCCGCAGTCAGGGAAAAGACCTTCCCGTAACTATACCAGTCATTCCTGCATTCCTGTGCAAAGCTTTCAAGCTCCTGCACATTGGATATTTCGATGCTGTCCGCAACTTCTGTTTCCTGCACAGCAGTTTCTGTTTCCGCTGCACCTGTTTTTGCTGCACTATTTTCCTGCTTTCCCGTGCTGCCTTGCTCTGCCGCCATGCATCTGCCTGTTTCGGAGGCAAAGAGAGAAAGGGCCAGCAGAAAAGTCAGCGCTGTTTTTTTCATATATGCTTTTGCTTTCATTCCTCATCTCCTCCTTTCCCGGCAGCTTCCGCTGCCCCGCAGCCTTCCGGAGAAACGGTATCTTCCGAAGTACCGCCATCCTGTCCTCCGCCATCAAGCATGTCAATATTCGTCTGCTTTCCGGGCACCCAGGTTTCCAGGGATGCATTCATTTTACCCTGGAAGCTGCCCTTGATATCCGCATCGATTTCGCCCTGAATGTAGCCCTTCACATGCCCTGTAACCGACATTCTTCCGCCGATTTCCCTAGCATTGTACTTGGAAAGATTTATGGTAAGAGCCGTCTTTTCAATAATATAGTCACCGAACAGCAATATCTGCGGCAACACGAACAGTACCAGGATAATGGAAATCAACGTTCCCCGTCCCAGCGCAATACCAATGGAAGCCACGGTGGCATCGGAGGCGATCCTGCCGATCAGGAAGCCCGCGCAGGTCAGGATGGAGCCGGACGTAAAAATTGTGGGGAAGGACTGGTTCAGTGTCTCCACAATTGCCTCCTTTATCGGCATCAGCTGCTTTAGCTGCAGATACCTGTTGGAGATAACAATCGCATAGTCAATGGTCGCGCCCATCTGGATTGCGGATACAATCAGGTACGCGATAAAAAATACAGGCTCCCCCGACAAAGCCGGAACGGAGAAGTTAATCCAGATACTGCCCTGAATCGTCAAAACCAGCAGTACGGGAAGTCCCGCGGACTGGAAGGTAAAGAACAGGATTATCATGACAAACAGCGCCGTCAGGATGCTGATAATCAGGTTATCAGAGCCAAAAGAAGACATCAGATCATGATCACTGGTGGAATTTCCCACCAGGATCACATCCTTCCCGGGATAAAACCGCCTGCAGATTCCTCTGATCTCATCCATCGCCGCATAAGTCTCTTCCCCCTCCACCGGCAGCCGGAGAGACAGTACAAAACGGCTGTAATCCTCTCCCTGCAGCTGCTGCTTGGCATCATGCAGCGTATCATACAGCTCATTCAGGTTTTTATCCATTTCATCATCCAGCGTCACATATCCCTGCTCATACTGATCATACAGGAACAGGAACATGTCGATAATCGGGACATCATACTCATCAATTCCCGTAAAAACAGGTCCGTACTGCTCCTGGTTATAAGCGTAGGCCACATAAAGAAGCCTGACAATCTCAATATCCAAATCTGCCAGTTCCGAAAAATCCCTGGGCGAAATCTTATCCGTCAGCACATAATCATCATTGATGGACACATTGGCCAGCCCCAGGGCACTGTCCACATAATCCAGCTTTTCTATTTCCTTCAGTGTCTTTTCTTCCGCCTCATAATTTCCCCTGGGAACCATAACCACCAGCTGATTGGAGGTCCCGAAGGCTCCTTCTATCTTCTCCTGGGCGATTTTTGACTCACTCTTTTTCGCACTCTCCACGGAGCTGGTATCATATATGTATTCACATCCGTTGGATTTGAGGAAAGCAAATACAAGCACCAGCACAAACAGCGGCGGTATGATGTATTTTGTCTTATTCGCCAGCTTCCCTGCAAACGTTATATTAGGGACATAGCACCTGTGATGGGAGTTATCGATCCCTTTGGCAAAAAGCAGCAGGATGCCCGGCATCAGCAGGAATACGGAAACCAGGCTGAAAATAATCGCCTTCACCAGCACAATACCCATGTCATAGCCCAGCCTGAACTGCATGAACATCATGGCCACCATACCTGAAATGGTGGTCAGCGAGGAAGCGCTGATTTCCGGTATGGCTTTGGACAACGCCACCTTTACGGCGCTTTCCGCATCCATCGTCTCGTGCTCCTCCATAAAACGGTCGCACAGGATAATGGCATAGTCAATCGCCAGCGCCAGCTGCAGCACCACCGCAATGGAATCGGTGACGCTGGAGATGGTCCCCAGCCAGTAGTTGGTCCCCTTGTTCAAAATGGCCGCCACGCCAAAGGTAATCAGCAGCACCGGAATTTCCATATATGCTTTTGTGGAAAGCAGCAGCACCGCAACGATTATAATCACGGCCAGCACCAGGATCAGATTCATGTCCTTTGCCAGGGCTTTGCTCGTTTCCTCTTCCGCCCCGACCTCCGTAGACACATAGGTATCGTAGTCCGCCAGCGTTTCCCTGACCGCGTTCATGGCATCCTTGCTTATCTGCTCCTCTTCCTCTCCGGAAAAAGTAATGTCATAAAGAGCATTGGTCCCCGTGTAATGATCCTCGGAATCGTCAAAAGCCACTTCCTTCACGCCCTTGACCGCTTCCAGCTCATCCACCAGCTTTTGAGCATCCGTATATGTAATATTGGACACCATCACCCTGGCGCTGCCATAGGTCAAAAACTGCTCCTCCATCAGATTCAGCCCCCGGTTGGTCTCACTGTCCGCCGGCAGATATTTGGTAATATCCTGATTCACCGAAACCTTATTGACAGAAACCACGCTGTAAATAATCGCAATAAAAAAGAGCACATAAATGGCTTTACGTTTGTTGACAATAAATGTGGCCACCGTCAACCAGAAATTCCCTTTTTCTTTTTTCTCTTCCATCGAAGACACCTCTTGTCATATACTTTAAGTCACTTTCACAAGAGGCAATTATAGTCCCCTCACCGATTATTGGCAAGCTGGATTCCGCATTCTTTTTTACCCAATTCTCTCCGAGTGTCCAAAAGCACCGGTTTTTCCCCTGAAATACCATAAAAAACGCCTTCCCTTTTCGGGGAAAGCGCTTTCTGAAATTCAATGCTTACTATTCTTAATTCTTCTTCAGCCTTACCACATTCCAGCTGTGCTTACCGAACACAGTGCTGAAACGTCCGTCTTCCATAACGGAAGCATTGCTGTAAACAGGAGCCACACAGTCCGGAACAGCCTCCGTATTCACTGCCTTCATATCATCATTGGTCAGCACGATATGCTCAACGACCTTATAATCTGCAAACTGTCTGAAATCGCAGGTTACCTGCATATCCTCTTCCAGATCCTTATTCACTGCAAATACGGTCAGTTCTTCCGCCTCTTCATTCCAGATACATACGCTGTCCAGACAGGAAACCTCACCGTAGGTTTTGCTTTCATAAACAGGAGCCTGAACCAGTGTGTTCAGCACTGTTCCCCTGCCGAAAACGCTGGCATGCATATAAGGATAGAAAATTGTCTGTCTCCATGCGCCCGTATCGGAAGTCATTATCGGAGCAATTACGTTCACAAGCTGTGCCAGGCATGCTACCTTCACTCTGTCCGCATGTCTCAGCATCGTGATCAGCATGCTTCCCACAAGCAGCGCATCCTCAAAATTATATACATCCTCCAGCTGATGAGGCGCCTGCACCCATTTTTCCAGCTGAGAATCAGCTTCATTACTGTGATACCATACATTCCATTCATCAAAGGAAAGATTGATCTGCTTCTTGCTTCTCTTCTTGGCCTTTACGCAGTCACAGATAGAAAGCACGGAGGAAATAAACTCATCCATTCCCTTGGAATTTGCCAGAAATTCCGTAGTATTGTTGTCTCTGTTACCATAATACTGATGCAGGGAAAGATAATCCACCTGATCATAGCACTCACTGAGCATCTCATCTTCCCAATAGCCGAAGGTATCCATGGTCAGGGAAGAGCTTCCGCAGGCCACCGTTTCAATGGTAGGATCCATGAATTTCATCAGCCGGCTTGTTTCCGCCGCCACACGGCCGTATTCCTTAGCCGTCTTATGTCCCATCTGCCAGGGGCCGTCCATTTCATTTCCCAGGCACCAAAGCTTGATATCATGGGGCTGCTCATAGCCGTGCTTCTTTCTCAGATCGCTGTAGTAGGTGCCTCCCTTAAAATTGCAGTACTCCAGAACATCCTTGGCTTCCTCCGGTCCCCTGGTTCCCAGGTTTACCGCCATCATTATCTGCGTTCCGGCCTTCTTGGCCCAATCGGCAAACTCATTCAGCCCAAACTGGTTCGTCTCAATAACGGACCAGGCCAGATCCACCTTGGAAGGGCGCTCACTTTTAGGTCCCACACCATCTTCCCAGTGGTAACCGGAAACAAAATTTCCGCCGGGATAACGCACAATAGGAACCTGCAGCTCCTTCACCAGGTCGATAACATCCTTCCTCATCCCCTGCTCATCCGCAAAAGGGCTGTTCTCCTGATAAATTCCTTCATATACCGCACGTCCCAGATGCTCAATAAAGGATCCGAAAATTCTCTTATCCACCTTTCCTGTCAGGTAGTATTTGTCCACAATAATCTCTGCTTTCTTCATTCCCTCTCCATTCCGCCGCCAACGCGGCAAATCTCCTCTTCTTAATAACCCTATCATAATCTGGAAGATAAAAACAAGCCAGTTCTTTTTCTCCGATATATTTGACTTTTCTTCCGGTCCTGTGCTATGCTCAATCCGGAACCCCGATTCCTGAAAAAACCTTTGAGGAGTAAATTGTCATGATGACTCTCAATTTCTGTGAATACAACCGTTTCAATCAGGACTATGACCGGATCTGCAGGCCATCAGGCAGCGGCGATTACCTTTTTCTTCTCCTGAAAACTCCAATGAAGGTATATCTGGAGGATAAGCTGCATATCACCAAGGAAAATGCATGTATTCTTTACACCCTGCAGACGCCCCAGCATTATCAGGCTGTAAAACGTTTCTGCAACAGCTATCTGCACTTTTCTTCCGACATCAATCCCTGCCTCCGTTTCGGCATCCCGGCAAATACCATATTTTATCCTGCCAACTATATGGAGATTGATTCCTTGATCCGAGATCTCCAACAGGAATACTTTTCCACGGCGGACTTCCGGGAAGAATACATCCATACGCTGATTACCCAGCTGTTTATCTCCATTTCCCGTACTCTGACCAGCTCCGCAGTACGCAGCGAGGATACAGGGAATCTCTATCCTGCCTTCCAGAGCCTGCGTCTGCAAATGCTGTCCGACTGCCAGGAGGACTGGACCATGGAACGCCTCTGCCAGGCCGTCAATATGGAAAAGAGCCAGTTCTATGTCTACTACCGCCAGTTCTTTTCCACCACGCCCAAAAATGACCTTCTTCAGGTCCGGTTGGAAAAAGCAAAAAACCTGCTGAGCAACGAAGCCCTGCAGGTCAAAGAAGTAGCGCGTCTATGCGGTTTTTGCAACCTGCAGCATTTTACAAGATACTTCAAAAAATACTGCGGCTGCGCTCCCCGGGAATACGGGAAAATGCGTTAGAGGCTTTCTTCCTCTTCCTTCACTCCCATATACTCCGTCAGTCTGCTGTAGATTTCAGGATAATCCCTCTTCATATGGACCGGTTTCATTTTCCTGTCCAGGAAGCAATGGCTTGTCTCCCCCGCTGCATGGAGCTTTCCATCCTCCTGCCCATATATTTCGTACCGCAGGCTCATTTTGATTCCATTGAACTTCTCCGGAATAACCTTTACCCTGAAAACTTCAGAATACCGGAAGGAAATACGGTAATCACAGGATACGCCCAGAACCGGTATCAGAATCCCCGCTCTCTCAATCTTGTCATAAGGAAGTCCGATCTGCTCCAGCACATCCGTCCTGGCCTCTTCCATCCACCGGATATAGTTGGAATGATGGACAATTCCCATTCTGTCAGTCTCATAATATTGTACTTTTCTTACATAATCCTTTGTTTCTGTCATTATTCGTTGCCTTCCTTTCCCGGACACCGCGTTTCCAGCGGCTGATAAACAACAGGCGGGCACCTGCAGATGTCCGCCTGTCACTATCATATCTGTCCTGTTGCTTTGCTTATGCCGGATAAGCGCCGTTCTTGGTGTCAGCCTGAGTCATATCAACCTTCTCCTGCTGCGCCTGACGGTATTTGAAGAAGTCCATGGCAACCTGAGGGAACAGAGCATAGCTCAGTACATCCTCATCCTGCTGTTTCCATTCCTTCATTTCAGATTCAATCTTGTCCAGCTCGTTAGGAAGC
Source organism: Clostridium sp. KLE 1755 (assembly GCF_000466465.2). Lineage (NCBI taxonomy): Bacteria > Bacillati > Bacillota > Clostridia > Eubacteriales > Clostridiaceae > Clostridium > Clostridium sp. KLE 1755. The sequence continues at coordinate 38,432 of NZ_KE992730.1, read as the reverse complement.
AGGTCTGCAGGACGGCAGGTAATAACTTCCCTGTCTCCGATAACCTTCTTCTGAACCTCCGGATTGAAAGGTTTAACAGTTACACCGTATTTACCGGCAAGCAGATCCTTGGTCTGATCGGTAGCCATTTTATATCTCTCACCCATCAGAACGTTGAATACAGCCTGGGTACCAACGATCTGGGAGGAAGGAGTAACAAGCGGCGGCTCACCAAGATCCTTACGGACTCTGGGGATTTCCTGAAGCACTGCATCATACTTGTCGCTTGCGTTCTGTTCCTTCAGCTGGCTGACCATGTTGGAAAGCATACCGCCGGGTACCTGATACATAAGAGTCTTAATGTTAACGCCGAGAACCTTGGGATCCATCAGGCCGGTCTTCAGGCACTCTTCTCTGTAAGGTCTGAAGTAATCAGCGATTTCAGCAAGCAGAGCCTGATCATATCCTGTATCATAAGGGGTTCCGCGGAAGGTTTCAACCATAACCTCTGTTGCAGGCTGGGAGGTTCCCAGTGCGAACGGAGAAATTGCACAGTCGATAATATCAACGCCCGCTTCCACAGCCTTCAGATATGTCATGCTGGCAACACCTGAGGTATAGTGGGTATGCAGCTGAATCGGCAGCTTGGTAGCGGATTTCATGGAACGGATCAGTCTGTCTGCTTCATAAGGAACCAGAAGTCCCGCCATATCCTTGATACAAATGGAGTTTGCACCCATGTTCTCAATTTCTTTGGCAATGTTCATCCAGTATTCCATGGTGTAGGCATCGCCCAATGTATAAGCCAGAGCTACCTGTGCATGTCCGCCTTCCTTATTGCAGGCTTTTACGGAGCATTCCAGGTTGCGCAGGTCGTTCAGACAGTCAAAAATTCTGATAACGTCAATACCGTTTGCGATGGATTTCTGTACGAAGTACTCAACCACATCATCAGCATAATGACGATATCCAAGAATATTCTGTCCTCTTAACAGCATCTGCAGCTTTGTGTTCTTGAAAGCTGCCCTTAACTTTCTCAGTCTTTCCCACGGATCTTCATGTAAGAAACGCATGGATGCATCGAAAGTAGCGCCGCCCCAGCACTCTACTGCCTCGTAGCCAACCTTGTCCATCTTCTCAGCAATGGGAAGCATTAATTCGGTAGGCATTCTGGTGGCAATCAGAGACTGATGTGCGTCACGTAATACGGTTTCCATAATTTTAATGGGTTTCGGGTCTGACATTTCCTTTTCCTCCTAAATTTCTAATAAAGTGTAGTAATCTGAAAGACTGACCGTTACAGTTCAGCCTCACCCCGCTTACCTACCGGGCAGGCTGAACTGCAAAGGCGGCTCCAATCAGAATACTCCGAAGATAGCCATGAAGGTACCGGCTGCAACTGCAGTACCGATAACGCCGGCTACGTTGGGTCCCATAGCATGCATCAACAGGAAGTTCGTAGGATCCGCTTCGGCACCGACCTTCTGAGAAACTCTGGCTGCCATAGGCACTGCGGATACACCGGCTGATCCAATCAGAGGATTGACCTTGCCGTGAGTTACCACACACATCAGCTTACCGAAGAGCACGCCTGCTGCAGTACCAAACGCAAATGCGAGCAGTCCCAGAGCAACGATTTTCAGGGTATCCAGATTCAGGAATGCTTCTGCACTTGTTGTAGCGCCTACGGAAGTTCCCAGCAGGATAACTACAATGTACATCAGGGCATTGGAGGCTGTGTCTGTCAGCTGTCTTACAACGCCGGATTCTCTGAACAGGTTACCTAACATCAGCATACCAACAAGGGGTGCTGTGGTAGGAAGAATCAGACATACAACGATGGTAACAATAATAGGGAACAGGATTTTCTCCAGCTTGGTAACGGGACGAAGCTGTTCCATTTTGATTTTTCTTTCCTTCTCTGTGGTAAGAAGCTTCATGATAGGCGGCTGGATAATCGGAACCAGGGACATATAGGAATATGCCGCTACCGCAATGGGCCCCAGAAGAGTTGTCTGTCCCAGCTTACCGCAGAGGAAAATGGAGGTAGGGCCGTCAGCGCCGCCGATAATTGAAATAGCGGCTGCCGCTTTGTCATTGAAGCCCAGGCCGATAGCTCCGAAATAAGCTGCGAAGATACCGAACTGCGCCGCTGCGCCCAGCAGGAAGCTCTTGGGGTTTGCAATCAAGGGACCGAAGTCCGTCATGGCGCCTACGCCCAGGAAAATCAGGGACGGCAGGATTGCCCACTCATCCAGTTTGTAGAAATAATAGAGCAGTCCGCCCACTCCGTTGGCCGCGTCTTCCGCATGCAGCATAATATCAGGATAGATATTAACAAGCAGCATACCGAATGCAATCGGAGTTAAAAGCAGAGGCTCAAAACCCTTGGCAATTGCCAGGTAAAGAAAGATACAAGCTACTGCGATCATCAGGTAGTTTCCCCAGGTCAGGTTGAAGAATGCCGTCTGATGCACCAGATTGTCTAATGTGGTTACTATGTAATCCATTCTGTTGACCTCCCATGTTATTTCAGCCAAAACTCATAAATCACGACTTCATGGGCTTTGGTAGAAAACGGTATAAACCGCTTCTTCTGATTAGTTTAATGTTGCAAGCAGACCGCCTGCTTCAACGGCATCGCCAACAGCCACGTCAATACTTGCCACGGTTCCGTCAGAAGGAGCAACAACAGGGATTTCCATCTTCATTGCTTCAATAGTAACAATAGCATCACCAGCCTTAACAGCCTGTCCAACCTTGGCGTCAATGCTGAATACTTTTCCTGCTGCGCCGGCTTCAATCTTCACGCTGCCTGCTGCGCCTGCGGGTGCTGCTGCTTTGGGTGCTGCAGCGGGAGCTGCCTTGGGAGCTGCCTTCGGTGCTGCTTTGGGAGCTGCTGCGGGTGCGCCTGTGGAAGCGCCTTCTTCTACTACTACATCATATACGTTTCCGTTAACGGTAATTGTATAATTCTTCATGGTGAAATTTCCTCCTGTTAAACAATTATTTAATAATTAGCTTTCCATTTGCTGGTATTGGCGCGTCTGATGCTTCTTACTACAAAACCGTCCGTGGATGCAGCTCCTTCGCTTGCTGCAATGGCGGCTGCAATAACTGCTACCAGTTCATAATCATCTGTCAGATCTTCTTCAACGGCCGCTGCTGCTGCGGGAGCAGGTGCAGCGGGTACGGATACCGGCTCTGCGGTCTCCTTCTTCTTTCCTGTGAAAGCATCCTGTATTTTAGGAATTACTACGAAGCAGGAAATAATCAGGCTGATAAGAATCAGGACAACGAATACGGTTCCCATACCAAGAATGGTATTCAGGGCCGCTTTTTCCATAAGCTCTCCCATGGAATACTTAACGTTCGTCGTAATACCGGTCAGCGTCAGCTGGTCATCCAGAAGGATTTCCACAATCGCGTCATGATCGGTTCCTTCCACCATAACATGAATGGTGGCGCCGTCCTTGTCAACAATTACCTCATGGTCCGTGATAGACTTGAATTCCCCGATATCTTCCATCGCGGAAGACCAGCTGGTCAGGGCCGCGGAAACTACCGCGTCGTTTGCATACTGATCCTGCATTTCCTGTTCCACAATGGTTCTTACGGAATCAAGTACCTGGTCCGCATAATTGATAGCTCCCTCTTCCGTTATACCAAGTGCATTCGCTGCAGACTCATCTGCGGCTTTGCCACAGGCCGTCATGCCGAAGATACAGATGATAGCCATACCTAATACTAACAACCTTTTTTTCATATTAAGTATCATCCTTTCTTATACTGTACCGTGTTTTTTTGCAGGGCGGTCTTCTCTCTTTGTGAAGAGCATCTCGAATGCACCGATTACATATTTTCTTGTATCGGCGGGTTCGATAATAGCATCTACATATCCTCTCTTAGCAGCAGAAACTGCGCTGGTCTGCAGGTAAGCATATTCCTTTGCACATTCATTCACTGCGTCAGCACCCTGTCCGTCGCAGATGATCTTGGCTGCCAGCTTGGCATCCATGGTTCCGATTTCAGCATCCGGCCAGCAGTAGGTCATATCTGCGCCGATAGCCTTGGAATTCATTGCAACGTAAGCGCTTCCGTAAGCCTTTCCGATAATAACATTAACCTTCGGAACAGTTGCGTCCGCAAACGCATATGTAAGTCTGGCAGCAGCCTTTGCAATCTTCTTCTCGGAGCACTTGTCCGCCGTAAAGCCGTTTACGTTGGTCAGTGTAAGCACCGGAATATTGAAGGCATCGCAGAAGCTGACGAATTCAGCGGCCTTATCACAGCCTGCGGGAGAAAGCGCAGCATCAAAGGAAGCGGTCTTCTCACCTTCGTCATTGTAAACTTCACAGCGGTTAGCCACAGCGCCTACGGTAATACCGTTCAGCTTCATAAAGCCGGTTACCATTTCTTTGGCATATGCAGCCTTAACTTCAACAAAAGCATTGTCGTCTGCGATAGTGGAAAGAGCGATGGATGTATCTCCCACACAGTTGGCCAGAGATGCTTCCGCACGGTTCAGATCGTCCGTGCATTCCACGAAAGAATTGTCATCTTCATTGTTGGAAGGAAGCATGCATACCAGATCCCTGATCTGTCCGAGAACGGCTGCTTCGTCACCAACGAAATCCACGATACCTGCTTCTTCACTCTGGAAAGCCGCACTGGAGGTATCACATTTGGAAATTTCATTTCCTGCAAGCGCATTGGGCGCGTTTACAAACAGCCTGGCCTTCTTCTCTTCCATGAAGGTAAAATCGGTCAGCGCGGGGAACAGTGCAAGTCCGCCGCCGCAGGTTCCGAAAACAGCTGTAATCTGAGGAATAACACCGGAAGCAAGCGTCTGTTTCTTATAGATTTCCCCGAAAGCGTTCAGCGCATCCGTTGCTTCCTGTAATCTGAGTCCGGCGGAATCAATCAGGCCAATCACAGGTGCGCCTGTCTTCATCGCCAGATCATAGAGTCCGGCAATCTTCTTTGCATGCATCTCGCCAATACTGCCGCCCAATACGGAAGCGTCCTGGCTGTAAACATACACAAGGTTGCCTTCAATCACTCCATAGCCGGTGATACATCCGTCGGAAGGAGTTTCTGTCTGTTTCAAATTGAAATCAGTTGCTCTGGCAGTTACCATAGCGCCAATTTCAACGAAACTGTTGTCATCGAGCAAAGCGGTAATTCTTTGACTCGCTTGTGAAGTAATACTCATTTTTCAGCCCTCCATTTTATATTAATAAAAAAGTTAACTTTAATCTACGGCTGTACAAGCACCTGCAGGCTGAAATCTGCGGCCGCGGGCAGTGGTTCCGATTGGGACAACCTCACCGCTGCTTCCTGACCCGTGCTCATAGCATCCGTATTTTAGTAGTATAACACGAAACCTGAAAAAGGACTAGATGGAAAAAGTAAAATTTTCATGCAGAAAACAAATTTTTTTCGGTTTTTTTCCGTGCAAATTCCCCTGTTTTTTCAGCAGCTTTCCTCTCTGCCATATTTTTCTTTTACGGATCGGCCGGCCATGCTTTGCATCAGAGCCAGAACAGCTCCAGGATACAGTCCAGGCAGTACCGGTAGGTCAGCGCAAGCACATCCGCCGCCGTAGTGATCGGCAGCTGGGCATATACCTCGCCGTTGACATAGTAGGTTTCAAAGCCCACCGTTTTCCCGGCCAGTACGGGCGCTTCCATAGTCTCAGGGATCTCCGCCTCCATGCGCACCTCGTCCTGATCACACAGCAGCAGGGAAATCTCCTGTTCCTGTACCTGGAGGGGCATTTCCGCCTGGATTCCCCCCGTTACCGGCACCGGCGCCAGCTCTGCCTTTTCATAAATATTCCTCTTCTCATAATTGGCAAGCCCGTATTCATACAGCAGCTTGGCATCGTGCCATTTCCAGCTCTTATGGTTCGGCCAGCCGCAGGCAAGCAGGGCGATGGAGAAGGTCTTTCCCTCCCTGGAAAGCGCCCCTACGTAACAGTAGCCTGCTTTGCCCGTAAAGCCGGTCTTTCCGGTGAGCGCCCCTTCCATCATATTAAGGAAGGCATTGTGGTTCGTACAGGAAAACTGCCTGCTTCCCGTTAACCATTGATTGTCTTCCCCCAGCTTATAATCGGTAAAAGAATAATTGGGAGTCCGGGTGATTGCAAGGAAATCCTCCTTTTTCGGGGAATCGGTAATGCAGTAGCTCATGATGCGGGCCAGATCCCCGGCTGTGGTGGAATGCTGCCGCTGGGCCTCGTTCCCCTCATCGTCCGTATAAGTCATAATGGCGTCAAGGCCGTTGGGCGTAATGAAAAAAGTATCCGTACAGCCGATCTCCTCCGCCTTCGCATTCATCAGCGCTGCAAACCGCAGTACGGCCGCCCTGCTCTCCTCCTCCGAATTGTCCGCGCTGCGTTTGCCGCCCCCGTCCAGGCAGTTGCCTACATGCTCGGCTATAATGGCGGCCGCGTCATTATGGGATTCCAGCATCAGGGAATAGAGCAGATCACCCAGACGGAACACCTGCCCCCTGGATACACCCAGATGGACCTTAGGCATGCCCGCCGCATAGGAGGAAACGGAAACATAATCGTCCGGACTTGCCTGCTCAAGCGCCAGGATACAGGTCATGATCTTGGTTGTGCTGGCCATGGGCAGCACCTCCGAAGCATTTTTCTGCAGCAAAATACGCCCGTTGTCCGCATCCATAAGGACGGCGGACAGGGCGTATAATTCACTGGTTGTACTATTTTCATCATTCTCCCGGGCACATACCTCAAGAGGTCTTACGGGAAATAGGACAGCCGGGCTGAGTGCCAGGATACAGGAAAGAACTATCACATGAAAAAATTTTGTGCGCATACGGATACCTGTTCGCAATGTATTGATACATTTTATTGCCACGGTAACGTTTTTATGTATGCAGCTTTTCCTGCGATGTGATTTTTGGGAATTAATCCCCCATAGCCTCAACAGCCGCAGCCTGTGCAGCCGCTTTGGATGCTTCCTCCTGCGTTACGCCGCTGATATTGATATTCCGGTTTACCTTGGCATCATAGGTGCCTGCCTTTACGATTTCGGACATATCTATTCCCACGGTTTCCTTCATGGTTTCAAACAGCTTCGTCATAACGGCAGGCACATGATCCGCCACGGCGCCCACGCCGTCGCTGTCTCCGCTGCCGATAATGGTAATTTTGTCGATCTTGGTGAGAGGCTCCGCAATCTTTCCGGCGATATCAGGCAGTACATTAATGAGCATTTCCGCCATGGCGGCATTGTTGTACTTCTGGTAGGCCAGCGCCTTTTTCTCCATGGCCTCCGCTTCCGCAAGACCCCTGGCACGGATAGCCTCCGCTTCCGCTTCACCGACCATGCGGATACCGGCAGCCTCCTGCTCCTTTGCAAACGCCTGGGCTTCCGCCGTAGCCTTCATGGCCATGGCGCTCTTCTCAGTCTCGAATTTCTCAGCCTCAGCCCTCTTCTGTCTTTCATACAGTTCAGCCTCGGACTGCTGCTGACGCGCGTAGCGGTCTGCTTCCGCTTTCTTCTTTACCTGTGCGTCCAGCGCCTTTTCCTGCACCTCGGCCTCGCGCTGCTTCAGGATGACTTCCTTTTCCTGCTTGGCGATACTGGCTTCCGCCGTGGTAATTTCAATGGTCTTTCTCTGCTGCTGCTGTTGGATACTGTAGGCTGCGTCCGCTTCCGCCTTCTTGGTATCCTCCATCTTCTTCAGTTCGGCCTTCTGCAGTGCAAGCTCATTGTTCTTTTTAGCAATTTCACGTTCTGAATTAATCCTTGCGTCATTGGCCTGGCGATCTGCCTCCGCTTTGGCAACGGCGATTTCCTTTTCCGCCTCCGCCTTTGCAATGGCAGCTTTTTTCTTAATCTGGGAAATATTGTCAATTCCCAGATCTTCGATGACGCCGTTGCCATCGGAGAAATTCTGCACGTTGAAGCTGACGATATCAAGACCCATGGCAGCCAGGTCGGGTTCCGCATTCTCTTTTACCAGATTGGCGAATTTCTGACGGTCGCTGACCATCTCCTCCAGACGCATGCGGCCCACGATCTCTCTCATGTTGCCTTCCAGCACCTCTCTGGCAATGGATGCAATGTACTGGGTATTCTGGTTCAGGAAGTTCTGCGCCGCCAGGGCAAGCCTGGAAGGCTCGCTGCTGATCTTCACATTAACCGCCGCATCCACCTGGATATTGATGTAATCCGCAGTGGGGACCGCATTGGTGGTCTTTACGTCAATGGCGATCAGCTTCAGGCTCAGCTTATCCATTCTTTCCAGGAACGGAAGCTTCACGCTGGCCTTTCCGATAATGATCTTCTTACGCAGGCCGGAAATAATAAAGGCCGTATCCGGGGGCGCTTTCTTATATCCGGTGAATATAATGACAATTACTAAAATGATGACTACTCCGGCAATGATATATGGTAACTGTATCATACCTTCTCCTCCTTTTTCGTAGGTGCCTTGCGGCAAATTTATATGCGGCATCCGTTTTAACGGCGGATCACCGTGTTCTATGGCCCATACGGAGCTGCCCTTTGCTTTATGGAAAGCAAAACCGCCAGGGCCCGGGAACCTTTATATGTTCAAAGCAAGCTCGGCCTCTTCCTCGGCCTCCTCCTTGAATTCTTCCAGCTTCATCTCATTTAACTCAGGCAGATCCTCCAGGGATTTCACCCCGAAGCTTCTCAGGAACTGTTCCGTCGTTCCGAACAGAAGCGGCCTTCCCGGCGCGTCCATCCTGCCAAGCTCCGTCACGAGATCAAATTCAATGAGTCTGTTTACCGCGTGATCGCAGTTGACTCCGCGGATTCTTTCAATATCCAGCTTGGTTACCGGCTGTTTATAGGCGATAATGGAGAGCGTTTCCAGAAGGGTTTCCGTCAGGACATATTTTTTCGGGGTTTTGGCCACCTTGAGCAGATATTCATACATATCCCCTCTGGTACACATCTGGTAGGCATTTTCAAATTCCACAATGGAAACCCCTCTGCCTTCCCTCTCCCACTTATCCTTCATTTCAGCAATAATCTGCCTGGCCGTCTCTTCCTCTTCCTCTATCACCTCAGCCAGCTTGTCTATTTCCACGGATTCCCCCATGGCGAAAAGAACCGCTTCAATGGCCGCCTCCTGCTGTCTGCGCTCCATCACTGATTTTCCTCCCTGTCAATGTCCTCATTCTCCCCCACAGCGTCCCCCAGCGAGGTCAGGCCATGGAATTCCAGCCCGTCCTCCGGGATTTCCCGGGTGGTAATGATAATATCATCCTCAATGGATTCCTGCTCTACGGAAACAACGCCCGTCTTCATCAGCTCCAGTACCACCAGAAAGGTGACGATGACATCCATCCTGCTTTTCTGGTTCTCCAGAAGCTCCCTGAAATTCATCCGCTTATGGCTTCTTATATAACCGGCCACATAATTTGCCTTGGCGTCAATGTTGACCTCATCCTTTTCTATCCTTCCGAAATGGCTGCGGACAGGATCCACCTTGTCCTCCTGCCGTTTCAGGCAGTTTCTGAAAATTTCATTCAATCGGGTCAGCGTCAGATCCGCAAGCAGCTCCTCATAATTGACCGGCTCCCTGAACTTCAGCACCTCCTCAGGAATGGTGGGAGGCTTATAGAAAACCTTCAGGGCATCCACCTGCATGTCCCGAAGCTCATAGGACATATATTTATAAGCCTTATATTCCAGCAGCTTCTGAACGAGCTCCGCCCTGGGGTCCTCTTCCTCGCCCTCTTCATTCACTTCCCGGGGAAGAAGCATCCTGCATTTGATATCCAGCAGCGTGGCCGCCATCAGCAGAAACTCGCTCATCACATTCATATCCCCTTCTTCCATCTGGCGGATATACTCCATGTACTGCTCCGTGATTTCCGCAATGGGGATATCGTAAATATCCACTTTATTCTTTTCTATTAAATGCAGCAGAAGGTCCAGCGGGCCTTCGAATACCTGCAGCTTGACTTCGATCGCCATCAGTTCCCTCTTTCCGGCTCCAGGCGGACCACAATCAGTTCTCCCGGGTTAAATACCCGTATTGGCAGCGTGTGGGTTCCCAGCCCCCTGCCCAGTACCATTTTACTCTTTCCTTCCTCATACAGGCCCCCATCGTATCTGGGGAACAGGCGCAGCGCCGGGGAAAGCACGCCTCCCAGCACCGGCAGCCGCATAATGCCGCCATGCACATGCCCGGAAAGCACCAGATCCGCTCCCCAGCCTGCATAGGCCTGGAAATAATCCGGATTGTGGGCAAGCAGGATGTTATATTCATCCGCGCAGGGTCGTCCCAACAGCGAATTGAGGTAAGAAACCTTCATCACACTTTTGCGAAGCTTCTTATAATAATCCATATCGATTTCCACGCCAAAAATCCGGATTCCCGTTTCCGGCAGTAAAACGCTCTCATTTTCCAGGAGCACCACTCCCGCCCGGCGCAGCTGCTTTGCATACCGCTCATATCGGTCCTCGTACCTCTCCGTATCCGTTTTCACACGGTATTCGTGATTGCCGTTGGCATAATAAACCGGATACTTCTCCGCCAGGGCGCTCACCGTCTCCAGCGCCGGCGCAAAGGAGCCGGAAACCTGTGAGGTCAGCATATCCCCCGCAATCAGGACGCCGTCGGGACGGCACTCCTCCACCGCTTCAAGCAGCCTGCTGTTATGTTCCCCGAACTGCTTGTTATGCAGATCGGAGAGCATGACGAAACAGCAGCTCTTCTTCAGTCCCCTGCAGGGGATGCGGTATTCAACGGTTACAAAACGGTTGACATCCCGTATAATAACAACAAGGAAAAAAAGAACACATAAAGCCATCAGGCCCAATAAAATCTGTATCAATCGCTTACTCCTTTGCCTTCAGCTCCTCTTATATATAAGAAGCAGCAGCTGTACGGCATCCCTGCTCCGGCCGCCTGCACGAAAAGGGGATGCTGAACAGTTATCAGCAGTATATCATATTTTTAAATATTATAAAAGAAAATATGCCAGAACTTTCAAAACATAATCCCGGTAAACGGCCTTCTCCACATTCTCGGAAAACAGGATGGGCACGGTGCCGATCGTCTCTCCATTCAGCCTGTAGACCGCTTCTCCCGCCTTATCTCCCGCCTTTACCGGCGCCTGTGCGCTCTCCGGAAGATGTATCACCTTTTCTATAGTGCTCAAATCATTTCCCTTCACGTCCAGATAGGAAAAGCCCTGCTGATAGGACAGGCCCGCGTCATCCTGGACGCCGCCGTCAATGAGAAGCCTGGGCAGCGCATCCTGGTTGGCATCCTTATACAGGGCGCTCACGCTGTAGCCATAGTTAAGCAAGGTGGCCGCATCGCTGAAACGCACCTTATAATCCGGCGCTGTCATTACCACGGCTATCAGATCAATATCATCCTTCCTGGCCGTGGCGGACAGGCAATATTTCGCCTTGCTGGTGGAACCGGTTTTCAGGCCCGTGGTCCACTGGTACTGCTTCAGCAGCTTATTGGTGCTGGAAAGGGTAAAGGTGGAGCTGCCCCTTGCCGTATTGTGGGTGATATCCTCCATCCAGATCATGGTGTAATTAAAAACATCCGGATGCCTTGTAATCAGTTCCCTTGACATGGCCGCCACATCCCGGGCCGTGGTATAGTGATTATCCGAATCCGTCAGGCCGCAGCAGTCCTCAAAATGAGTGCCGTTCATGCCCAGCGCCTGCGCTTTTTCATTCATCCTGGAGACAAATTCTTCTTCACTGCCCGCAATGAACTCCGCCATGGCCACTGCCGCATCATTTCCGCTGGCCACCGCAATACATTTGATCATGGTGTCCACCGTCTGCATTTCCCCTTCCTCCAGAAAAACCTGGGAGCCGCCCATGGACTGCGCATGGGCGCTGGTCATCACTTCATCCTCCAGCTTGATGTCCCCTCTTTCCAGCGCTTCAAAAATCAGCAGCAGCGTCATGATTTTGGTAATGCTGGCCGGAGAACAGGCAGCGTCCGCATTCTGTTCATAGATCACAGTTCCGGTGGATGCCTCCAGCAGAATGGCAGAGGGCGCTGCAATGGTAACCGGAGCGCCTTCCTCCGCATACGCCTTTATCCCCGGCATCCATATCAGACATATGACCAGCATGAAAGAAATGATTTTCCTCGCCGTCACCTTTCGATACACACATTTCATAAGGGAAACTCCCCTCTACATAAGTTCTATAACACATTTTATGTAGACCTGGAGGGATTATTCCTTCGGCGTGCCTGTCCCTGAAAATAAAAAGAAAAATCCGCGGTTCCGCCGGAGCTTTATCACTCCGGCAGATCCGCGGTTCCTTTCGGGCACCTGAATTCCTGTGCCGCGCTTCTTACACCTTTTATATTTTATCCGGTTACTGCGCCGCCTGTGCCTGGGCGATTACCGCCGCGGCGATTGCGGGATCCACAGGAAGCCCCGTTGCGGTGTCAATCATATTCCCTGTCGCCGGGTCAATCACCCAGGTGGAAGGATCCACGCCGGTCAGATCGATATCCGGCACCACCACTTCCTGGCCGTAGCCTGTTGCATCGAATATATAGGTCTTGCCGTCCAGCACCAGCGTCTTGTTCATCGCCATGCTGCCGTCCTCCTGGAAGTAGCGTACGCCCTTCTCATCGGTAAACCAGCCGTACTGCATGGAACCGTCCGCACCGAACAGATAGGTCAGGCCGCCGATGTTTACAAATCCCTTCTGCATGAAGCCGTTTACGTCAAAGTAGTAATTCTTTCCCTGGATATTCACCAGATCATGGAGCATATGGCCGTCCTTGGTGTCCATATAGAAGGTATTTACGCCGTCCGTCAGCCAGCCATTGGTGTATAGGGTTCCGTCCGCATTCATGAAATAACGGTTCCCTTCATAGTCCACCCAGCCGTACTGCATACGGTAATTATTGTAAAAATAAGTATTACCGCCCCTTGTAGTAAAGCCGTAAGGGATGATGATATTGGAATAATCCTTGAACTGGAAATTCAAATCTACACGTCCATCAATGCCGCTCACCGTTCCGCTGTTGGAAAACTGCCAGAAGGCCGGATTGGGATATTCACAGGCCTCTGCATACTGTGCCACCCATACGTCAAAAGGGATTGGCCCAACTCTCTGTGTCAGCCAGTTCTTGCTGGAGTACACCATGGGCTGGTAGCCTGCGCTCTGTATAATGGAACAGAAAACCACCGTAAGCGCCTGCAGCTGCTCAGGAGTCATCGTTTTATGCACCGCATCCTCAAGATCAAAAACCACGGGCATGCTTACCGTAAAGGGCGCGATGGCAGCCAGTGTGAACTGGGCCTCCGCCATGGCCGCCTCAACTGTCGTGGCATAAGAATAAAGATAAACTCCCGTCTTAAGCCCCGCCGCATTGGCTCCCACCATGTTGGCGGCAAAATAAGGATCCAGGCCGCTCTTGGCGCTGCCTACCTTAATAAATGCAAAACTGTATCCCTCCGCTGCCACTGCGCTCCAGTTAATGGCGCCCTGATATTTGGAAACGTCAATTCCCTTTGCTATGGCTCCGGCCGCTTCCGCTTCCACGCCGGACGCAAGGAACGTGCTCAGTCCGATTACCGCAGCCAGCGCCAGACTGACAATTCTTTTCTTCCAGTTCATATGTAGCTTCCCTCCTGCTTTTGTGTCCCGATGAATAATAAAAGACGGGGGCCTGAAGGTCCCCGCCTTTTACGTCAGAGTTAATACCATCTGGCTTTGAATTCCTGATATTTTTCCACCAGCCTGTCCCTCTGATCCGTCACATTGAAGTGCAGCGCAGCAAGCAGCTGATGTAAAAAGTCAATTGTAAAAATAAAAATAATCGCTTTCAGCACCCACAATCCGGGGCCGTATGTATACCATGAGGCAACATCCATCACAGCCTGATGGAGATAACCGATTATGATTACCGCATAAAATCCCCATGCTATTGTACTTTCCAGGCAGATAATTCCCTGATAGTTAAAGGGCTTCTCCCTGTAGTCCCACCATACCTCACCGAAAAGGCGAAGCATCAGACGCCCTACCATGTACTCAAAGACAGTCGCCGTAAAGGCTCCCGCCAGGTACAGCATTACCGGATTCCCGGCAAAAGGGCGCAGTAAAAAATAGCCTGCAAGCGCTCCGATCCCATAAATAGGGCAAAATGGACCTTTTGCAAATCCTCTGTTTGTCAGCCTGCGGTTACAGAACGACATGTAGACAGATTCCACAAACCAGCCCAAAATACTGTAAATACAGAACGCCGCGAGCAGATGATAAACATCATTTCCCAGTATTCCACCTATCCACATATTTCTTTCCCCTCTGATCTCCGGCCTTCAGTTCAATGCACAGGATGTCCTGAATGCAGCTTCCGTACAAAGCAGCGTCAGCCCCATCTCCCTGGCAGAAATTTCCAGCCGGATAAAACACAAGTCCTTGGTAGTAAATGCCAAGGACTTCCGTTTACTTAGTTATATTTACGTTTTCTAGCCGCTTCGGATTTCTTCTTACGTCTTACGCTGGGCTTTTCGTAATGCTCTCTCTTGCGGATTTCCTGCTGGATCCCGGCTTTTGCGCAGCTTCTTTTAAAACGACGTAAAGCGCTGTCCAAAGTCTCATTTTCTTTTACGATAATGTTTGACATAGCTCACACCTGACCTCCCTTCAGTCCCTTCAAGTTCACGACTGATTGGGTTTTTTATGCATACCAATGCACAAGAAACATTATACCAAAAATTGCAGGTACGTCAACCATTTTTTTTGCAATTTAAGTATATTTTAAGAAAAAGTGCATTCAAAGTCCTTTTTTCATCAGTTTTTGGTCACTTTTTCCAAATTTCCGTGCTGTTAACAAGTTACTTAAGCTGTCCTTCCAGAACCTTCTCCACTTCGGCAATCGCCTGGGGGATTCCTGCAGGATTCTTTCCTCCGGCCTGCGCCATGTTCGGGCGTCCGCCGCCGCCTCCGCCTACCAGTGCCGCGATTCCCTTGATCAGATTGCCGGCATGGGCTCCCTGTGCCATAGCGCTGTCCGTTGCCATCGCCACCAGGTTCACCTTTCCGTCTTTTTCTGAAGCCAGGACAACAACGCCCTCGCCCAGCTTCTCTTTAAGCTGGTCTCCCAGATCGCGAAGACCGTTCATGTCAGCGCCGTCCGCCTTGGCAGCCAGCAGCTTCACACCCTTGATCTCCTTCACCTGATCCATGACATTGCCCAGGGATTCCCTGGCAGCCTTGCTCTTTAAGGATTCGTTTTCACTGGAAAGCTGCTTCACCTCAGCCATAAGGTGCGTAAGCTTCTCCGTAAGATTGGCGGGAGTCGCCTTCACAATCTTCGCGGCCTCTAAAAGCCTGTCTTCCAGTTCTTTATAGTAAGCGAATACGCCGGGGCCGGTAAGCGCCTCAATTCTTCTCACGCCTGCCGCCACACCGCTTTCCGAAAGGATCTTGAATACGGCAATATCACCGGTATTGGCCACATGGGTGCCGCCGCACAGCTCTGTGGAGAAATCTCCCATCTGCACCACGCGCACACTGTCGCCGTATTTCTCGCCAAACAGCGCCATCGCGCCTGTTTTCTTCGCTTCCTCCAGCGTCATGACTGAAGTCCTGACGGGAAGATGCGCATTGATTTCATCATTTACAATCTGCTCAACCTTTGCCAACTCCTCCGGGGTCATGGCGGAAAAATGGCTGAAGTCAAAACGTAGCCTGTGGGCATCCACATAGGAACCGGCCTGTTCCACATGGGAACCGAGCACAGTGCGCAGGGCTTTCTGAAGAAGGTGGGTTGCGCTGTGGTTCTTGCAGGTATCCGCTCTTCCTGCAGGATTCACGGAAAGCTCCACTTTATCACCCAGCTTGATCATTCCACTGGTCATTCTTCCGATATGGCCAATTTTGCCGCCTGCCAGATGAATGGTATCCTGTACTACAAATTCACCGTCGCCGCAGCGGATTACACCGGTATCGCCGCACTGTCCGCCCATGGTTCCGTAGAAGGGTGTCTGCGCCACGATAATCGTGCCGGACTCCCCATCGGTAAGGGCATCCACAACAGCCTCCTCCGTAGTCATTGCCGTTACGTCAGATTCCCATGACAGCTTGTCATAACCAACGAATTCAGAGGTGATAGCAGGATCGATGGACTCATAAACCGTAACGTCCGCGCCCATATAGTTGGTTACCTTCCTGGCCTTGCGGGCTTTTTCCTTCTGCTCCTTCATGGCAGCCTGGAAGCCCTCCTCATCAATGGTGAGGTTTTTCTCCTCCAGGATTTCCATGGTGAGATCCAGAGGGAAGCCATAGGTATCATAAAGCCGGAAAGCATCTTCGCCCGAAAGCTGCGTCCTGCCTTCCTTCTCCATATTCTCTTCCATCTCGGCCAGAATATTCAGGCCCTGGTCAATGGTTTTGTTGAATTTGCTTTCTTCCTGCGTCAGGACGTTGAAAATAAAGTCCTTTTTCTCTTCCAGCTCCGGATAACCGTCTTTGCTTCCTTCAATTACCGTGCTGCTCAAGTTGGCCAGGAAATCTCCTTCGATTCCCAGAAGCCTTCCATGACGGGCCGCGCGGCGGATGATACGGCGCAGCACATAGCCCCTTCCTTCATTGGAGGGCATGATGCCGTCTGAAATCATAAAGGTGGCGGAACGGATATGATCCGTTACAATACGGATGGATACGTCCCATTCATGCTTTTCTTTGTAGGTCTTTCCCGCCAGCTCGCATACGCGGTTGCGCAGCGCCTGGATGGTATCCACATCAAAAATAGACTCCACATCCTGCACAACGGCAGCCAGACGTTCCAGTCCCATGCCGGTATCTATGTTCTTCTGGGACAGATCCGTATAGTTTCCGTGTCCGTCGTTGTCAAACTGGGTAAATACATTGTTCCATACTTCAATATAGCGGTCGCATTCGCAGCCTACGGTACAGCCGGGCTTTCCGCAGCCGTACTTCTCGCCGCGGTCGTAGTAAACCTCGGAGCAGGGACCGCAGGGGCCTGAGCCGTGTTCCCAGAAGTTGTCCTCCTTGCCGAAACGGAAGATGCGCTCCGCCGGAATTCCGATTTCCTTATTCCAGATATCAAAGGCTTCATCATCATCCAGATATACGGAAGGATAGAGCCTGTCCGCTTCCAGTCCCACCACTTCGGTCAGGAACTCCCAGCACCAGGCAATCGCTTCATGCTTGAAATAATCCCCGAAGGAGAAGTTGCCCAGCATTTCAAAAAAGGTTCCGTGCCTGTCCGTCTTGCCGATATTTTCAATATCGCCGGTACGGATACACTTCTGACAGGTAGTCACCCTTTTGCGGGGCGGAATCTCCTGTCCTGTAAAATAAGGCTTGAGCGGCGCCATGCCTGAATTGATTAACAGCAGGCTGTTGTCGTTATGCGGCACCAGGGAAAAGCTTTTCATCACCAGATGTCCTTTGCTTTCAAAGAAGTCAAGGAACATCTTTCTCAGTTCATTTACTCCGTATTTATTCACGTTTCTTTCCTCCACATCACTGCAGTATGTCCGCATCCTTCCCGCAGGCCGTTTTCCGGGCCGCAAAACGGATCTCAGACACGCTCAATCTATCCTATTATATGTTTAATTTTTTTCCTTGTCAACGCCGCCGCACAGGGTATTTGCAAAGGCTTCTATATTTTCTTCCCGCACGGACGGCATGGCGGCCTTATAATGCTTCACCAGGTTGGTCATCATCCTGGCCATGAACCGGTCAAAGCCCTTCTGCTTATGGATATCCACCTCACCGCCGAACCCGGCGGCACAGACCGAGGCCTCCAGAAGCTCCCTGGGGAAATTCTCCAACAGCACCTGCTGTGTCTGTGCGGAAAAAGCGCTGCAGATAAAAAAAGCGGTTTTTTTACAATTCAGAAGCTCATTCCTGCCCGCTTCCAGAAAAGCCTTTGTTTCTTTCGGGATTTTACCCATACGCACGGGCGCTCCCGTAATAATGCAGTCATAGCCGGCAAGCTGCGGCCTTCCGGCCGCCAGATTGGCAGCTGTGACCTGCGCCCCTCTTTTTTCCAGCTTCTTTTTCAGAATTTCCGCGCATTTTGCCGTTGTCCCCGTTTTACTCTGATAGCAAATCAAACATTTCATCTTAACAGTACTCCTGCCTTTTCCCTGAATCTAACCATTATCAATATCTTCCCGCCAATATCAGCACAGCGGGGCAAATACACGGAGGACGGAATCGAAAAGGCCTCCGATAATTCCCTGTTTGCAGTCCTTTAACGTAATTTCCCGGCTCGCCGCAATGGTTTCCAGACTGTCCTTTTTTAATTCCTCCAGCCCGCTCGTACGGTAAAGAAGCGTGGCGCATTCGAAATGCAGGTACAGGCTCCTGAAGTCCATATTTACGCTTCCCACCACGCCGAACTCGTCGTCGCAGATATAGCTCTTCGCATGAATAAAGCCCGGCGTATATTCAAAAATCCGGATGCCCGCGCGCAAAAGCGGAGGATAATTGGAACGGGTCAGCCGGAAAATGGTTGGCTTGTCAGGAATGGCCGGCGTCACTATCCGCACATCCACACCCCTTTTGGCCGCCGTGCACAGCGCGTTTCTCATCACGTCGTCCACTATCAGGTAAGGCGTAAATATGTAGACATATTTTTTCGCCTGATGGAGAATGTCCAGATATACATTTTCCGCAATGGTTTCGTTATCCAGGGGCGAATCGGTATAGGGCTGCACGAAGCCCTTTCCCTCAAAAGGCTCCGGATGATGCACATGAGGCTTGAAGCAGCTGATATCCGTATCCTCTTTCCTGAAGGCATTCCACATTTCCAGGAACATCTCTGTAAAATTCCACACGCCGTCGCCCTTTAAGCGCACTCCCGTATCCTTCCAGTAGCCGAACCTGACCTTTTCATTAATATATTCATCCGCCAGGTTGATTCCGCCCGTAAATGCGGTATGACCGTCAATGTCAAGGATTTTCCTGTGATCCCGGTTGTTCATTACCAGGGAAAAGAAAGGGATGACGTGGTTAAAGGCCATGCACTTTATCCCGTATTTCTCCAGTCCGGCGTAATAGCCGGCGGGCAGCAGGGTCAGACAGCCCATGTCATCGTAAATCATTCTGACATCCAGCCCTTCCTCCGCCTTCTGCTTCAGGATTTCCAGGATAGTTTCCCACATCTTGCCTTCCGCCACAATAAAATATTCCAGGAAAATAAAATGCTTTGCCTGGCGCAGCTCTTCCAGCATATCCACAAACATTTCTTCCCCGCTGGGATAATAGGTCACGTCCGTATTTTCATAGGCAGGGAAGTCGCTCACACGGCGCACATACTGAAACGTTCCCGCCGCGCGTCCGTGTATCTTTCCCAACCGGTCCTGCAGTTCTCCCTCCTGTATCAGGGTATCCTTAAAAACATCATGCTGGGCATTCAGCTTCCTACGCATATTCCGGGAAGGCTTTTTATCCCCCAAAAACAGATACAGCAGGCCGCCGAACAGCGGCAGCGTCATGATAAGGACAATCCAGCCTATTTTATAGGCCGAATTATCATCTTTTCCGATAATGTAGAGTACAATGGCGATACTCAGTGCTGTGAACGCCGTGGTGATCCAGCTGGAGTATCTCGCCAGCTTTTCCAGCATAAAAACAAACCAAACTATCTGAAGCAATATAAGAACAACCGTAATAACTATCCGGTTGACCACAAGTCTTTTGTACTTCCCCTTCATCAGCTGTCTATCTTCCTTTCTGCTTCTCACGCCGCCCTACAGATGCGGCCGCTTCCCGGGGAACCTTTTTTTGAGCCTCCTGCGGGGTTTCCCGGATATTTTCCTGCGGGTTATCCGGTCTCCTGCCGTTGCGTCCCGCCACATCATTTCTTATCAGCTTATAGGCGGTTGCCGCAACCGGAACACCCAGAAGCATTCCGCCGATGCCTCCCAGTCCGCCGCCCACCGTTACGGCCGCCAGCACCCAGATACCGGGAAGGCCGATGGAAGAACCGACAACTCTGGGATATATCAGGTTTCCTTCCAGCTGCTGCAGCACTACAATAAATATAATGAACAGAAGCGCCTTCAGCGGATCTACCGTCAAAATCATGAATGCTCCCACCGCAGCGCCCAGATAAGCGCCTACAATGGGGATCAGCGCCGTAGCCCCGATAAATGCCCCGATCATCGGCGCATAAGGGAAACGGAACAGCAGCATTCCTATAGTACACAGTGTACCCAGAATTACCGCTTCCGTACACTGTCCTATTATAAAACTGGAAAAAGTTTCATTGGCTGTCCTGTAAATATATCTGATTCTGGCAACTGTCCTTTCCTTCATATATGCATGCATAATCCTGCTCACCTGGGAATGCAGCTTTTCCTTTCCTGAAAGGATATAAATTCCGAAAATCAGACCGATAAAAAAGTTCACCACGCTGCCGACCACAGCGCCAACTGCGGTCAGTGTGGAATTCACAAAGCTGGTAAAGCCCGATTTTACAACATCCGCCACTTTATCCATGACACTGTTCCAATCCACATTCTTCAGCATGTCAGCAGTATTGCCTGCATTATTTTCCTCCAGCCATGCCGCCGCTTCCTCCAGGAAAATCGGCACATTCCTGCCGATTACGGCAAAGGCCTTCCCAAGCTCTGGCAGGACCAGCCTTGCAACCAGGGAAAAAATCCCCGCAACCAGCAGCAGGGACACAACGATGCTTACGCCTCTCCTGCTCGCCGCAACAAACCGGTTCTTTGTTTTCGGGAAATAAATCCGCTCCACCCGGACCATAATGATGTTGATAACATAGGCGACAGCCACTCCCAGAATCAGCGGAAACGCCACATTCCAGAGTTTCAGGGCAACTCCGGCTATCTGGTCAAAATATTTAATTCCGAGAATCAGCAGCGCCGCAAGGCAGATATAAATAATCACAGCAAAATCCGTTTTCTTCTTTTTCATAGTACCTCCGTAAACTCCTGCAGGTTAGTTGCAACTTCCTCATAAACAATATTAATCTATATTACCACAAATCTTTCCAGAAATGTAGTCCTTTCCTGTTTTGAATAAAAATCGGAACATAAAAAAAGTAACTGTCCTCCTCCGCCCGGGGCCCTGCAGGCACAGGACGGCGGCGGCAGGAACCCGGGCGGGGTGCGGACAGTTACAAAAAACGCCAGACACAGAGGATATCAGAATCTGTGCTGGCGGTAGTACCAGTGGAAGGTGCCTTTGTATGAATTTTTTGAAAAATAAAGGGCTTCATCGGCGCGGGAGTACAGGTTTTCAAAGGTTTCTTTATCGGCTTCCCGGTACATGCCGATGGAACAGCTCAGCTGAAAATCATTTCCGTATTTTTCGGATAAAGCGCTGTAGTCCTGCAGAACGGCCCGGGCTTTTTCCTCCGCTTCCTTTCTGCCGCAGCAGCCCGCCTCATAAACTGCGAACTCATCGCCGCCCAGCCTGCCGATGACAGCTTCCTTTGCAAATATCCGCCGTAAGATATCGGCCATGTCCATGATGACCCTGTCGCCTGCCACATGCCCGTAGGTATCATTCACCGCCTTAAAGTCATCCAGGTCGATCATATAGAAGGTGCCGCCTTCACCGCTTTCCAGCCTTTTTTTCACATAATATTCAAAACTGCCCCGGTTATAAAGGCCTGTCATCAGATCCTTTTCAGAAAGGCGTCTGTAGTAATCCACCGTCTTTTTCTCCGGCTCTGGCAGCATTTCCGTTCCTCCTGCAGCCTGGTCCGGCCTTCGGGCCGGCTGCCCGCAGCCGTCTTCCTGGGGAACGGATATATGAATATGTATAATCCGGTTCGCCTTTCCATCTTTTTTCCATACCATGCTTATACGGACGCTTGTTTCTGTCAATCCTGTTACTGAGAGGCCGGCATTCTCAAAAGCCTGTTCTTCATTACCAGGCTGAAATATTTTTTCTATCCGGAGATTGCCGCAGACCAGATAGATATTTTCGGCCAGCCGGGTGCATTGGTACCAGTCCTTCACAGGCCTGTACACATACTCCCTGCCATCTTCCCACTTACCGGAATCCAGTTCACTTTTTATTTGTTCTACAGTTGTGTAGTATTCATGGGCCCGGCTTCCTATTACCACCGAATTTTCCTCAAGAATGCCGCTTATTTCCTGTATTTTACCCGAATTTTGACCGCTCAGGCAGGTAAACATCAGCTGTTTTGTTAAGTCACATAATTCTCTATCTATCATTCCTGCACCTTTCCCGGCCACAACTTCTCTTTGCTCTATTTATAGAGCAATTATATCTTACTTTTTTACTAAAATCAATAATATATCCCACAATTGAATCTGGGAGGCCGCTGTTTGGAATTCCTATCCCTGCAGCGGTATTGGGAGTAATTCATGCAGAAAATAAAATACAATGTTTCTTTGGGTGCTAATATCCGCGCACTCCGCAGGGACTGCGGCCTGACTCAGGAGCAGACAATAGCAAAGCTGCAGCTTTTAGGCTGCAGCCTTACAAGAGGCTCCTATGCAAAAATAGAAGCCGGTATTCAGAATATAAGCGTACAGGAGCTGCTGGCTATGAAAGAAGTTTTTCATGCGGATTTCGAAGACTTCTTCCAAAAACAGCCGGAAGAATAGTACGCTTTTTTTCCGTCCTTCACTGCGGCAGGGGCTTTTCCTTAACAGCCTGTCATAATGCGGATAATCTCCTTATCTGTTTCCTTCATGCCGTCTTTGCCCAGGCGGCCCACGTTTCCTATTGTCTTTTCCACTCCTTTGGATATAATCCCGTCACCGCCGTAGAACTGCTGTCCTTCCCTGTACATGGCATATCCAAGAATTCCCGCATCTACGGAAGAGGCGATTTTCGCCGCACAGGAGGGCTTGGCTCCATCGCAGATAATGCCCGACACAATGGCCAGCGCGTTGACAAGCGTATGATTGACCGCTTCCAAATCACCGCCCTGCAGATAAGCGATGCCGCAGCCGGCCGCGCAGCCGGCGCTCACCGCGCCACAATAAGCGGACAGCCGGCCAATTCCGCTTTTCTGATGGATTGCCGTCAGATTGGACAGTACCAGCGCACGGTACAGCTTTTCCTCCGGACAGCCCAGCTCCTTCGCATATTCAATCACAGGAAGGGAAACCGTCATTCCCTGGTTGCCGCTGCCGGAATTAATAACCACAGGCATTTCGCAGCCGCTCATCCTGGCATCGGAACCGGCAGCCGCTGCCGCCTTTGCCCGGTTTTTAATATCATTTCCATAGGTATGGAGCAGAACCCTGCCGATATTGGCTCCGTAATTTCCCTTCAGGCCTTCCTCGGAGATCGCCGTATTCAATGCAATCTGCCTTCCGATAACCTCCCGCACATCATCCGGATCCACCGTTTCGGCAAAATCATAAATTGCTTCCATATTCAGAAGCGCCCTGTCGGCATCTTCCCTGTTTCCACCTTTTGCACCCACTTCCGGTTTGCAGCCCACAGCGCCCTGCCCGCCGTCATTATCCGCATCCTCCGCCGCCCGGAGCACCTTATCAGCGCACTTTTCCCGGTATAGCGCTTCCCCGTCCTTTTCGATCAGGACAATATTCGTATGGCTCCGGGAAATCTGCACCCTGGCTTCTTCCCCACCCTTCCAGAGGGTAACCGCCATATCCAGCACTTCCTCCGTATCCATGGGCCTGACCTGTATTTTCCCGGCCTTTAGGAAACGGCTGATTTCCTCCTTCTGCCCTTCCGTCACCCCTGCGATGACCTCCAGCGCCCTGTCCGCCTCACCTGCCACAATTCCGGCAGCCGCCGCTGCCTCCATTCCCTTCAGGCCGTTGGTGTTGGGGACCACCACGCTCTTTACATTCTTAATTATATTACCGCTTGCTTCCACCAGCACGCTGTCCGGCATGCAGCCCAGTATTTCCCTGGCCTTTGCGGCACAGTAGGCCAGCGCTATCGGCTCCGTACAGCCCATGGCCGGCACAAGCTCTTCCTTCAGAATTCTGAGATACGCCTGATATCTTTTGTCCTTTTTCTCCATGTTCGCTCCTATCTGCACGCATTTACGCGGCTGGTGATCTGGTTCCGCTTTAACCGCATTATAACAGATACCCGGCAAACAGGCAATGCCGCAGGATAGTGGGCTGCAGGATGGTGGACTACAGGATGGTGGACTGCAGGATGGTGGCTTGCTGCCGGTACAGCCGGCGGACGGCAAAAAATTATGACAAAAAACACAGGCAAAAAAACTTCCGCAGACAGGTATCCATACCTGCAAGCGGAAGTTTTACACTGCATTGAAATATTATTATTAAAGCTATGAAGCTGGAGAACAGTTCAGAATTTGCAACTGTTTAAGCGTCTTCACATTTTCATGGATTATTCTGAACATTTATACAATGCCCTGTGCGGTCATGGCTGTTGCAACCTTTTCAAAGCCTGCAATATTAGCGCCTGCAACATAGTTGCCTTCCATGCCGTAACGCTTTGCGGCGTCATCCAGGTTGTGGAAGATATTGATCATGATGCCCTGCAGCTTGCTGTCCACCTCTTCGAAGCTCCAGCTGAGACGCTCGCTGTTCTGGCTCATTTCCAGAGCGGAGGTTGCCACGCCGCCTGCATTTGCAGCCTTTCCGGGAACGAACAGAACGCCGTTTTTCTGCAGATACTCGGTAGCCTCCAGGGTAGTAGGCATATTAGCGCCCTCGCATACTGCCTTTACGCCGTTTGCAACCAACCCTTCCGCATCAGAAAGTGTCAGTTCATTCTGTGTTGCGCAGGGAAGTGCGATATCCACCTTCACACTCCATACGCCCTTTCCGGAATGATATTCCGCATTGGGCCTGTAATTCAGGTAATCGGAAACCCTTCCGCGTTTTACTTCTTTGATTTCCTTAAGCGCCGCCAGATCAATTCCCTCCGGATCGTATACCCAGCCGGTGGAATCGGAGCAGGTTACTACCTTAGCGCCCATCTGCTGTGCTTTCTGGATGGCATAGGTGGCCACATTACCGGAACCGGAAACTGCGATGGTCTTGCCTGCAATATCAATGCCGTTACACTTGAGCATTTCCTTTGTCATGTACAGGAGTCCGTAGCCGGTAGCCTCCGTCCTTGCCAGGGAA
Organism: Clostridium sp. KLE 1755; assembly: GCF_000466465.2. NCBI lineage: Bacteria > Bacillati > Bacillota > Clostridia > Eubacteriales > Clostridiaceae > Clostridium > Clostridium sp. KLE 1755. The sequence goes on along the minus strand of NZ_KE992730.1, from coordinate 13,366 downwards.
CCGCCGTAAGTAAGCCCCTTGCCTGTCAGAACGCCTTCGTAAACATTGCGGATTCTCTTATACTGGCCGTACATATAACCGATTTCCCTTGCGCCGGTTCCGATATCTCCGGCAGGAACATCTGTGTCTGCGCCGATATGTCTGTAAAGCTCCGTCATGAAGCTCTGGCAGAATGCCATGATCTCTCTGTCGGATTTCCCTTTCGGGTCAAAGTCGGAACCACCCTTGCCTCCGCCGATGGGAAGTCCTGTCAGGGAGTTCTTGAACACCTGTTCAAAACCAAGGAACTTGATGATGCCAAGGTTAACGGAAGGGTGCAGACGCAGGCCTCCCTTATAGGGTCCGATAGCGCTGTTGAACTGAACACGGTATGCTGTATTCACATGAACCTGTCCCTTGTCGTCTACCCACGGTACCCGGAAGATAATCTGACGTTCCGGGTTAACCAGTCTTTCCAGTAAAGCATCTTTTCTGTATGCTTCCTCATTGGCTTCCACTACAACTCTGAGAGATTCCAGAACTTCCTTAACTGCCTGATGGAATTCAGGCTGTGCAGGATTTTTCTCCACTACCTGTGCAATGACCTCATCTACATATGACATGTGTGATTCCTCCTTTAATTGTTTTACAAAAAATGCCCGGGACAGAAAACTGGCCTGGGCATTCCAGATGGCTTTGTCCGGCTCTTATTATATAATGGATAAAGCCCGTACGCAAGTACTTTATTACGTTAAATTGACGAAATTTGCTAAAAAACACCTGCTTATAGATATTTTTTCAGCTTTTCAATGGTTTTTTCCTCAAAATCCATGAGCTCCCGGGCAAGCTCCGTGCTCTCATTTCCGGCATTTCCATAGTGGTTCAATGCCTTCCACATGCTTGTCAGCCCCCTGTTACTGCCCTGAATCATCAGCTCCGCAATATGGCTGGTGCTGGTATTCAAAAGCGTATTGGCCTGTATTCCGCCCTTAAGCATCAAATCAGTGACACCGCTGCTGCGGTACTCCTCCGCACGCCCCTCCAGCATCTCATGCCTGGCTTTATCCCTGATTTCTGAAAACTTCAGTTCCTGCCTGCTTAGCTGCAGAGCAAAGGCATCGTCCGTCAGCTTGGGGCTGACAGCTTCTATCGCTTTGATTCCCATTTCTGCATTTTTTTGGATTTCCCTGTATATAGCCGCATCATCACTTCTCATACTCCGCCTTCCTTCCCGGTTGTGTACGCTCCGTGCTGTCCGGGGGTTTTTCCGCTGGCTCCGTTATCCGGTCCTGCTCCGGCGGTGGCGGGTGTTTTCTGGTGCATTTCAAAAATGGGATGTTTCTAACTGTTCTGTCCTGTCAGGAATCGGCTAACGCGGCTGAACTCCTCACATAAGCGTCTAAATACGCCGGCGCCTTGCGGCTAGGCGTATTTAGATGCTTATGTTCGTCAGACAAGCCGCTAAAAGCAGCCGGTTCCTGGCAGGGCAGAGCAGTAAGAAACATCTCCATTTTTTCTCATGCACCGGAAAACACCCGCCACCGCCGGAGCAGGACCGGATAGCGGAGCGGCGGAAAAACCCCCGGACAGCACGGAGCTGAGCCGTAGTTATTGAAAAAAATATATTTTTAAAAAATGAAAAACCGGAAATACTTTTTTTAGTAAGTATTTCCGGGGAGATTTTTATTATTCATTTTTATTTTCTTTATTCTTCTTTATAATTATGATGGTTTCTTATTTAATTAGTTATGTTACGCGCCGTGCGGCCTTGTGCTGTGGGGATCGCGCCCCATACTGCTTCCCGCCTCCCATTTCGGGCTGGCCGGCTGCTGTGTGGGGCTTTTTTCTGCTCCATAGGAAAAAACGGTGATATTACTTACTGATCCGATCTGCCGGACTGTTGCCGTTTTAGTGGCTTGTCTGACGAGCGCAGCGAGGAGTTCAGGCATGTTGGCAACAGTCTGGCAGAGCAGTTAGAAATATCCTAGTTTTGAGGTTGGCGCAAAAAAGCCCCATACGGCTGCCGGCCGGCCCGAAATGGGAGGCGGGAAGCAGTATGGGGCGCAATCCCTGCAGCACAAGGCTACACGGGTCACAAACAACAAATTAGCTATTTTAATACATCCGTCTTAATATATCCGGTCTCTCCTTTGAATTTGACCTTTGTCCAGCCGTCGGCCTGTTTCATCAGGATTTCCACTTCGTCACCGGAGTACCCTACGCCCAGCCTGTCGGCTGTTTCGCTTGCGGATTTACGGACATTAACGGTGGTGGTAAGGCGGTAGGTTCCGCTGTTGGGTACATTGGCAGACGGCGCGCCGTCACCTGCGCCCGGCGTATCTGCCTGGCCGTTGTGTGTGGTATTATCAGTGTTTGCCGTATTATCGGTATTTGCGGTATTATCAGTATTATCTGCATTAGCCGCTTCGTTTCCTGCTTCGGCATTTCCGTCACCTGCATTCTCAGGTTCTTCGGAAACCGCTTCCAGGAACTCCGATTTGATAAAGGCCTCCTGGCCGTTATAATCAATTTTGGACCAGCCGTTGGCACGGTTCTCCAGGAGGGCGAATTCGTCTCCCACCTGAGCCTTTCCAAGAGAATCGGCTGTCTCACTGTCGGACTTTCTGATATTGACCACATCAGTGGCCTTTACCCTGGAAGAGGCGGCTTCCCCTGCATTATCGGCAGGCTCCTGGCCTTCTTCTTCAGTGGTCTCCGTCCCGCTTACTGTTTCGGCTTCCGCCAGGGCATCGCCGACCGCTGTCTTGAGCTTCTCGGACAGATCGGTAAGGAATGCGGCAAGCTCTTCATTCTCCGTCACGGCTTCGTTATATTCTACCTGAACTTTATTGAACAAATCCACCACATCGTCCTGCTTGGTTACGTTGGTGCGGTATTCCTTCATGGACTCATCTTCCGAGCAGTCATGGATATAGTAGGAATCATCCGCCTTCCGGCATACAATGTAGGTATTCAGCCCCGTCACCTTCTGGTCAATATCGTGGAACTTGGCATAATAGGTGACATAGACAACATAGGAATCCTCGATGGGGCCGGGCTTTGTATAGCAGTTGATATCATCATAGCTTTCCAGGTATTTGCTCTTTTCCTGGATGCGCAGCAGCTCGGCCTGATCCGAATAGTCCTTCAGGGACTTGACGGTCTCCATGTCTCCCTCTGCGGCTGCATTATAATATTTCTTCATCAGTGAATTGATTTCGGGATAGGCGTTGACCTCCATGGGCACATTGGGAATGGCCTCTGTGGACTGTGTCTGCGCAGCCGCAGCCTGGGACTGTTCCTGGGTAGCATCCTTGTCTCCCGATTTCTTGCCTATCAGCGAACCGAGCAGAATCCCGATCCCCAAAAGCACCACCGCTGTCACAATGATAACGGCAAGCGACTTCTTGTTCTTTTTCAGCAGTTCTATAAATTCGTTCAGCGCACCCTCCGGCTTGGAGCCATCAGGCATTTTCTTCTGTTCCTCGCTCAATTTCACACCTTCAATCCTGAAAACATCGACTTTAAAACAGAACCGCCCTGCGGCGGTTCTCCAGTTACACTTGGCTGATATATTCACAGCAAGGCAAATTATATGCCAGAGTGACACAAATGCACCCGACAGGAATCGAACCTGCATTAAAGGCGTCGGAGGCCTCCGTTCTATCCATTAGACTACGGGTGCATAAGATATGTTGATGCACTGATTAAATATTACAAATTTGTTACATGCATCACTCTGACATATAATAGCACAAGTTTTTCCGGTTGTCCAGATCTCATTTTGGAAAAATAGAAAATTTATAGCATCTTAAGAATTATTCAGAATATCAAAGAATTGTTATCTTTCCGCTTTTCAGGCTGAAATAGTAAACATTGTCCGATAAAAGCTCCTCCTCAGGCACATTCTGCGCATTTACTTCCCGCACCATATCATATAGATGCTCTCTGTCTTCCACTCCCGTATCCGCAAGCAGAATCACTTCATGCACGGAACTGGGCAGGATATAAAAATCATGTCCCAGTTTACCGGCATAGCTTTCCAGAATCCCGGGATACAAAATGGCTGCCGCTCCATAAAAATGCTGCTTATTGGTAAGTATGTACATTTTACGCTCCGGCTCCTTTTCCAGGGGAAGCCCTGCCAGGAATTCCGCAATCCCGTCCAGTATGGCCCGGCACTCCTCATCCTCCTGCGTTTTCTCACCCTCTGCTGTCAGCTCCAGCTTTTCCTCTACTGCCTTCCTGACTATGTCATACATGAAATCATCCATGTCGGAAAGCTCGTCAGGCAGTATGCGCGGCATATTCTCCAGCGCATCCCGGTAAAGCGTCTCTTCGTCCACATCCCAGTACCGGGCGTGCATATCGCTGATCAGGACACAGGCGCAGCCCATGTTATCGCTCATAAGGATACAGCAGTATACAATGGCAAGATCCAGAAATTCCCTGTGGGGATGGCCGCCAAGCAGCTCCTGATTCTTCTCACAGTTAATCAGGCGGCAGGCCAGCCTTGGCTTCACCATCTTATAATCGTGGAAAAAATCCATATTCAGGTTCTGCTCCGGTTTATTTTCCTCATAAACCGTACATACCTGGCGGACGATTTCCCCCATCGTTTTTCCTCTCTTATATTCCTCATAAAGCCCGTCCAGATATATGGTGGAAGCGACGTCGCTGTCCCCGTCCATGAAAATAATCCCCGTAAGGTTAACGCCGTTGTTCTTTAATACTGTGCTTACGGACAGGGAAACGCCGTCTCCCAGATAGGCCTGTGCGCCATCCTTTACTTTTTTTACAAATTTTTCAAAATCCATTTAATATCCTCTCTTTGTTAGAATTTAAGATTTGACTTTCAGACATGCTTTTCGATCCGATAAAATTTGGTTCATGAGGCATTTGGGCCGCGGCTTTCGTTCGGCCGCAGGCCGCATTTTCCATGAAATAAAAAAGACAATGAAAACTCTGCCATGCAGAAATTCCATTGTCTTATAGGCTAAATAATAGAACAGCATTCCGTTGCTGATTATGCTCTGGACAGATATTCTCCGGTTCTGGTGTCGATCTTGATCTTGTCCCCCTGGTTTACGAACAGAGGTACATATACAACAGCTCCGGTTTCCACTGTAGCAGGCTTGGATGCGCCTGTAGCGGTATCTCCCTTAAATCCGGGTTCTGTTTCGGTGATCTCCAGTTCTACGAAAAGAGGAGGCTCCACTGCAAATACGCCGCCATTGGTTGAGCATATCTTGCACACTTCATTTTCCTTTACGAATTTAAGCGCATCTCCGACAGTCTCGGAATTCAGCGCAACCTGATCATAGGTTTCCATATCCATAAAGGTAAATAAATCACCGTCAGAATATAAATACTGCATATCTTTTCTATCAATACGTGCCTGCGGGAATTTTTCAGTAGGACGGAAGGTCTTTTCCACCACGCCTCCGTTAATGATATTTTTCAGCTTGGTCCTTACAAAAGCGGCGCCCTTGCCAGGTTTCACATGCTGGAATTCTACTATCTGAAAAATATTGCCATCTACTTCAATTGTAATACCATTCCTGAAATCACCTGCAGAAATCATAAAAAATATTCCTCCTAAATTTTCACGTTTAATTCCCTACTAGTTTATAATAAAAATATGCTTTTTTCAACTGTTTTTTTACAGAATTTGCTTTTCCAGTATAAAATCTATGGCCTGGAGGTATCCATCCAGCCCCTGGCCGTAGATTTGGCGGTCACAGGAGGGCGCGGTAACGGAAGTTTTCCGGAATTCCTCCCGTTTCGTGATATCGGAAATATGGATCTCCACCTTGGGCACCGTAATACTTGCAAGCGCGTCTCTGATGGCATAGCTGTAATGGGTGAAGGCGCCCGGATTGATGACAATACCATCCGTCCCGTCAAAATAGGCTTCCTGCAGCCGGTCTATAATCGCGCCCTCGTGGTTGCTCTGGAATACGGTCACCTCGCAGCCCGCTTCCTTCCCTTTTTCCTCCAGGAGCTTCTGCAGATACGCATAATCCTGGGTTCCATAAATATTCTTCTCACGAATTCCGAGGAAATTCAGGTTCGGCCCGTTAATTACAAGTATTTTCATTTTAATCTCCCTTCCGGCTGGATGTCCGTTCCATCCAGTATCTCTTCCAGCAGCTCTTCAAAATCCTTCCCGTCCACGTCCACCACCCGGTCGGCGGCCTGTTCATAAATGGGGTTCCTTACGGCGAGCAGCCTGCGTATCTCCCCTTCGGGATCAGGCTTTTGAAGCAGCGGCCGGGTGGTGTCCCCCTTCAGCCTTTCGCATACCGTTTCCGGACGAATCCTTAAAAAGACCACAAAGCCCAGCTGCTTTAACAGCGCCTGGTTCTCCTCCCGCATGGGAAGCCCTCCCCCGGTGGAAATCACCTGGCCGGGCTCCGCTTCCAGAAGGCTTTTTACCGCCTGGGTTTCCAGCTGCCTGAACCCTTCTTCCCCATAGGAGGCAAAGATGTCCGACACGCTCATCCCCTGCTCCTTTTCGATCCATCTGTCCGTATCCAGGAGCGGACGGCGCAGCCTGTAGGAAAGGCGGATGCCAAGGGTTGTTTTCCCGCTTCCCATGAAGCCGATAAGAATAATATTCCTTTTGTTCCTACTCATTTTTTTCCAGTTCCTTTTTCATCTGTTCATAGCAGAATGCCGCATCCTCTTCCTTCACCTTCAGGCCGGTCCACAGCTCGAAGGCTTCCACACCCTGATACAGCAGCATCTTCAGGCCGTTGCAGGCTTTTCCGCCAGCTTCTTCGGTCAGGCGCATGAACCTGGTATTCGCCGGACGGTAAACCAGATCAAAGCCCGTATGTATCAGCCGGTAGAAATCCCGGTCCTCAATCACCGCTTCGTCCGTATTGGGGGCAAGTCCCACGGAGGTTCCCTGAATCGCCAGATATTTCTTTTCAGGAAGGCTCTTCCAGCTGGAAAGCTCCATGGGCAGGATACACTGCCGCCCCGCCGCGAGATTGGCCTCCTCTGCAACAGCCTGCGCCTTTTCCAGGCTCCGGTTCAGCAGATACACTCTTTCAGCGCCCCGCAGCGCGCAGAGAAAGGCTGCCGCCCTGGCCGCTCCGCCCGCGCCCAGAAGAATCACCTCTTCCCCTGACAGGCTGATCCCTTCGGAGACCAGCGCCCGGTACAGGCCGGGGAGATCCGTGTTATAGCCCTTGAAGCCGTTTTCCACCGGGACAAGCGTATTTACCGCACCGATTAAGGACGCTTCCCTGTCAATCTCCGCAAGGTACGGGATCACTGCGCTCTTATGGGGAACCGTCACATTCACTCCCAGCAGCTGCAGCGCCCGGGCGCCTTCCACTGCCTGCTTCACCTGGTCCCCGTCCACCAGGAAGGGCACATATACCATATTGATCCCGCACCGCTTCGCAAGCGTATTATGAATAACAGGGGAAAGCGTATGCTCCACAGGATTGCCGAACAGACCGCAAATCCTTGTTTTTCCGTCAATCATCTTTCCTGCCCTCCTTTTCCAGTTTCTTCTTATAAAAATGAAGAACGATTTTTTCCAGATAGCGCTTCAGGACGATCTGTATCTCTTCCCTTGGGTTGATGGGCTTAACAAGAAAGCTGTACAGCCCCGCATTCCTGGCGCCCCACACATCCGTAAACAGCTGGTCGCCCACAAAAAAAGTGTTCACATCGTCCGTCCCCATCAAATCCATGGCCCGTTCATAATTTTTAACGCCCGGCTTCCCCGCCTTGTAAATATAGCGGACATGCACGGCGTCATTGAACATTTTCACCCTGGGTTCCTTGTTGTTGGAAAGCAGCAGGCATTCGTATCCAATGGCCTTCAGCCGCTTGAAAAGAGCGATGCTCCTCTTGTCAGCCGGTGCCCCATGGGGCACCAGCGTATTATCAATGTCAAAAATAATTCCCCGGTAGCCCTTTTTATACATGCCCTCGTAATCTATCACGTAGGCGCTCTCCACATATTTATCCGGATAAAACCTTTCAAACATCTGTTTTCTTCCCTTTCCTCATTTCCACCGGCCCGCCTGCAGCCAGGCCGCCTGTCAGTCGCCTTCCTCCAGTATCCCCGCCGCTTCCAGAAGCTTCTTCGTATAAGGATGCTCCGGATGGAAATAAACCTGTTCCACGTCGCCGCTTTCCACGATTTCCCCGTCCTTCATGATCATCACCCGCTGGCTCAGCTGGTACACCACGCGCATATCGTGGGAGATAAAAAGGATGGCAAGCCCCATCTCCTTCTGTATGCTGCGCAAAAGGGCGATAATCTGCGCCTGTATGGTTACGTCCAGGGCGGAAACCGGTTCATCCGCTATCAGAAGCTTCGGGGAGAGCATCAGGCTTTCCGCAATGCAGACGCGCTGCCGCTGGCCTCCAGACAGCTGTCTGGGATAGCGCTGCGCCAGCTTTTCCTCCAGCCCCACCCTGCGCAGCATCTCAGACACCTTTTTTTCTCTCTCAACCCTGTTAAGCCCCGTGTTCAGGCGGAGCGGTTCTTCCAGAATCCATCCCACCTTTTTCGCAGGATTGAGGGAGCTGAAGGGATCCTGGAAAATCATTTGGGGATGCTCCGACTTCTGGACAATCACCCCTTCATATTTGGGAATCAGGCCCAGGAGCGCTTTGGAAAGCGTTGATTTCCCGCAGCCGCTTTCTCCCACCAGCCCCATAACCTCCCCTTCACGGATGGAAAAGGAAACGCCCTTTAAAACGTCCAGATCCTTCTTGGGGCGGAACACGCTGCCCGCCTCCTGGGAATAGGAAACCCGCAGATCCTTCACCATCAGAATATTGTTCGTCTGTGTATTTTCCATGTCAAACCTCCGCCGGCTTTTCGCATCTGGGGATGGCAGCTATCAGGTTTTGCGTATAGCTTTCCTTCGGCGCATCAAAAATCTGATCACATGCGCCCTCTTCCACGATCCGGCCGTCCTTCATCACCACAATCCGCTCGCAGAGACGTTTTACCAGGCTCAGATCATGGGAGATGAATAAAATCCCTGTTTTTTTCTCCCGGTTCAGCTTTTTCAGAAGCTTTACAATTGCCAGCTGCACCGTCACATCCAGCGCTGTCGTGGGCTCATCCGCTATCAGCAGCGCCGGATCGCAGATCATGGCCGCCGCTATCATGACACGCTGTCTCTGGCCGCCGGATATTTCATGGGGATAGGAATGGTAAATTCGCTCCGGATCGGGAAGCTCCACCGCGCGGAGCATTTCCATCGCTTTTCCCTTCCTGTCCTCCCGGCTCATGGAAGGGCGGTGTATCCGAAGGCTTTCCTCCACCTGCCAGCCGATCCGGTATACGGGATTGAGGGAGGTCATCGGTTCCTGGAAAACAATGCCGATGTCATCCCCCTGATAGCCGCGCAGCTGATTTCTCGGACAGGTCAGAAGATCGGTGCCGCGAAACATTATCTGTCCTGTCTTTTTCATATCGTGCCGGCGGAGAAGCCCGGCGATTGCCAGCGCTGTCATGGATTTTCCGGAGCCGGATTCCCCTACCAGCCCCACGATATCCCCTTCTTCCATATGCAGGTTAAAATGATGCACCACGGTTTCGGGGACCAGGTGATCATGAAATTCCAGATTCAGATCGATTACGTCAAGCATCGCTTACCGCCTTTCCAGAGGGAGCACACAGCCTCCCCTAATCCCTTTTTAAGCCTTCCGCTAGCAGGCTGAAGCCAAGCACCATCACCACGATAAAAATGCCCGGAAACAGGGCAAAGCCCGGCGCGGAAAAAATATAGGTCTGCGCTTCGGAAAGCATCCGGCCCAGGCTGGCATCCGGCGGCTGCACGCCTATCCCCAGATAGCTCATGCCCGCTTCCGCCAGAACGGCGTTGTTAAAGCCGATCATGACTGCCGGGACCAGCACGGATATGGTGTTGGGCAGGATATGCACGAACATGATGCGCAGATGCCCCGCGCCGGCCAGCCTGGCCAGCTTCACGTAATCCATGTTTTTGCAGCGGATGAACTCCGAGCGCACGATCCTGGCAAAGCTGGGAATGAAGGCGATTCCTAAGGATATGATCACGTTGCCCTTTCCCGGCCCCAGAAGGCTGATGAATACCAGCGCCAGAAGGATGCTGGGGAAAGCGAACACCACATCGATGATACGCATCAGCACCTCGTCCAGGAGCCCGCCGAAATATCCTGTAAAGGCCCCCAGCAGCACGCCGAAAAAGGTGCCGATGGCCACTGTGGACAGCGCCACCAGAAGCGTGGTCCCGCTGCCCTTCATAACACGGCTTAAAATATCTCTTCCGAAATTATCACAGCCGAAGGGATGTGCAAGGGAAATGCCGGAAAGTTTATTCGCGTTGTCCATGGCGGTGGGATCATAGGGCGTGTAAAAAATACCCACCAGCACCACCAGAAGGACGATTCCCGTAAGTATGCTTCCCAGAATAAAATTCAAGTTCTTTTTTTTCATTATCAAGCCTCTTCCCGCCGGTTCCCGGTCGCTTGGGGCGCTGTAAAAACAAGCAGCCGCCCAAACCGTTGCGCCGGCAGACTTTCCGGTTACTGTACACGGATCCTGGGATCGATTTTCTTGTAAATAAAATCTACAAGGAAGTTGATGAAAATAACAAGGAAGGCCAGCAGCACAATGATGGCCTCCACCACAGGATAATCCCGGTTGGAAATGGAGGTGAGCAGAATTCTGCCCAGCCCCGGAATATTAAAAACCTGTTCGATAATAATGCTTCCCGCTATCATATCCGCAAGCGCCATTCCTAAAAAAGTCACTACCGGAATCATGGCGTTCTTCAGGAGATGCCTATACATCACATTCCTGGTGCTGTTTCCCCTGCTGTACGCCGTTCTCGCATAATCCTGGTGCATTTCCTGCACAATGGAACTGCGCAGCAGCTTCACCGCCATGGCCGCCTTGGGAAGGGCAATGGCCAGCGCCGGGAAAAAGAGGTAGCCCAAAAAGCCCGGAATGCTTTTTGTATAGGAAACATAGCCGCCCGGCGTAAACAGATGCAGAATCAGCCCGAACAGGAGCGTAATCAGTATTCCTGAAAAAAACGGCGGCACAGCCATGATGATCTGGTTGAGCGCCAAAACCACATGATCGGCGGTCCCTCCCTCATGCTTTGCCGTATACAGGCCAAGCGGTATGGAAATAAGCACCATCATGGCAAAGGACATCAGTGTCAGGGTCAGGGTTACCGGAATTTTATCCGACACCATTTTCGTTACAGGCATGCTGTAGCTGTAGGAGGTTCCCATATCGCCCTGCAGCAGGCCGCCCAGCCAGGCGGCATAACGCACGGGAATCGGACGGTTTAAGCCCATCTCCTCCCGCAGCGCCTCCACCTTGGCCGGCGTAGCCTCCGTACCAAGCTTCGCAGTGGCGGGATCCCCCGGTATCACTGCAAACGCCAGAAACACCAGGAAGGATACCACCAGAAGGGTCGCTGCCATGGATATCAGTTTTTTTATAAAATATTTCACGTCGCACTCACTCTCCCTTGCGAAGCTGCCGCAGCTCATTCTTTGTAAATGTGCAGGCCTGTCTGAACTATAACTATTCTTCCACGATATAAAGCTTGGAAACATCCTGTACGTACAGCGGATAGAATTCGTAGCCTGCATATTTTTTATTCAGCGCCACCAGATAGGGCAGATCCTGGATATAAACATTGGCCGCATGCTCTGCCAGCAGTGTTTCGCATTCCTTGAAGGCAGCCGTTTTCTCGTCATCATCGATGGTGCCAAGCGCTTTCGCATAAGCGGCGTCATAATCGGCATTGTTAAAATTGATGAAATTATTGCCCGCGGTGGAAACAAATCGGGAAAGCAAGGCGCTTGGCGTCAGGGCCGAGGCATCCACGCCCACCACCGTAGCCTGGTAATTTCTTTCCGCATAGACGTCGGACAGCCAGCTGTCCCATTCAATCAGGTTAATGTCAGCTGTTACGCCGATTTTTTTCAGCTGCTCCACCAGGACCTGGGCGGTGTCGATGTGCTGCTGGTAGTTGGAAGGCACGGTGATGGTGAAGGAAAATCCGTTTTCATATCCGGCTTCCTTCAGAAGCTCTTTGGCCTTCTCCAGATTCACAGCATACATATCTGAAAGCTCGGGCATAAAATATTTTTCAAAGGCGGGGAACATGCTGCTGCCGATGGCCGTTCCCTTTCCTTCGGAAATCATGTCCATGACTCCCTGGGGATCGACTGCATAGCAAAGCGCCTGCCGCACTCTTTCATCGGTAAAAGGCTCCGCCGCATTGTTCAGGTAGAGCGCCTGCACCAGGTTCATGGTTCCCTCCAGCACCTGGTAATTATCTCCCAGCTGGTCCGCCTGGGCGGTGGTCACTCTGGCAAACATATCAATGGAGCCGCCGTTTAAATCCATGACGATGGAATCCGTATTGGCGCATACCTTGAAGGTAACATGCTCGATATTGGCCGGAGTTCCCCAGTAATCGTCGAATTTCTCTATGACAAAATTCTCCTGGGGGGAACGGGACACATATTTATAGGGGCCGGTACCAATGGGATTGGTATCCGGATTCTCATTGGAAGCGGGAATGACGGCATTGGTCATATAAGCAAGGAAATCGGTGTCCGGGCCGTCCAGCACCACTTCTATTGTTTTCTCATCCACAATATTCACGCTCTGAATATGGGAATACGCCGCTACCAGGGGTTCTCCGTTCGTGGTATCGGCGCATCTGTCTATGGAATACTTCACGTCCTCCGCCGTTACCGGACTGCCATCATGGAATTTTACCCCGTCTCTGAGGGTAAAAGTGTAGGTGGTCGCATCTTCCGATATCCGATAATCACTCGCCACCGCCGGCTGCAGCTCGCCGCTGCTGTCCGGCTTAACAAGTCCTTCGTACAGGTTGAACAATACCTCTTCAGTTCCTGCCGCCACCGCTTTGTGGGGGTCAAGACTGTCTTCAATGTCCTGAGGTATGCCAATCGTTATCTGAGAAGAGTCCTCACCTGCCTTATCACCTGAGCATGCGCTCAGTGCAATAGTTAGTGTTGTGAACACTAAAGTCAAAAGAAACCTTTTTAAAGCCTTTGTCTTCATGTGTTTTTCCTTTCTCTCTCAGCACTTTTCCGACTGGGCGTGAAAAGTACCTTTTCTTTATTTAGTTTTACCGCCCTATTGTATACAAAAACAACTTAAAAAGCAAGAAATTTTTTCGGGCATGGGGATAATTCGTTGGCGTGGGGGGTGGCCATCCCGTCTCTGTTTTGGGGGCCGGACTGCCGGGGGGAGCCTCTGCTGTTGCTTACCGCTGGGGGGGCGGCATAGTTTTATGTAAGGGTCGTATAAAAACGCCGGTCCTTACGACGCGTCCTCTGCGTCGTTAGTACCGCTGCGTTTTTA
>NZ_KE992729.1:47914-48885 GCF_000466465.2 Clostridium sp. KLE 1755 | reverse complement strand
TTTTATAGGTTCCGGCCGATGCGCCGCTGTTGGGATGGGTATACACGGTATCCGTAAATTTGGCGTTGGAGGGAACCGCCGCCGCAACGGTGACATTGGACCAGGATCCCCAGGCGCCGTTTGATTTTACACGGATGTATTTGGGTACGGCCCTGGCGTCCGCGCTTGCCGTAAACTGATATACCTCCTGGTACAGGTAGTTGGCGTTATGGGCGGTAACGCGGCCGAAATACCAGCCCGTTGACGGGGCGTTTGCGGCATCATTTCCCATATAAAAACCATTTGCCGCCGCCGAGTTCCAGTCCGTGATGGTTTTGCAGAAATCAGTGAGAAAGCGGTGGGTGGAATCCTCGGTTATCATGGACGCGGGATGGGAAGCGGGGTGGGTATATTTGTTTGCCCCTTCGGCGATGCCGTTGAGCTTGCTGAGAAGGGCGGCTGTAAAATCGTTGGTTGACAGGCCTTTGCCGCTGACCTTGTCCACTTTATTGGAGACGGTGTTCCATTTGTCGAGCATGGCCTGGGTAAGCGTATCCAGGATGCCTTTATTGGCATGTGTGTGGTTCTGGCTGGTGTCGATGTCCGCGGAGGTAAGGTAGCCGGGATCGTTGGTGAACTGGGACAGCTTTGTGGGCATGTCGGAAATCTGTGCCTTTGTGTGGGTATGGGAGGACGGCGGGAAAGAGGACGGCTTATTCTTGATAAAAGCATTGGAAGCGGAATCGGTACTGCTCCAATCCGCCTGCACATTGACCTCTGCGCCGGCGGCAATGCCGTTAAGCTTATTTAAAAGAGCTGCCGTAAAATCATTGGTGGATAACCCCTTGCCGCTGACCTTGTCCACTTTATTGGAAACGGTATTCCATTTGTCCAGCAGTGCCTGCGTAATGGAATCCAGAATGACTTTGTTGGCATGCACATGATTCTGGCTGGTATCGATATCCGCGGAGGTAAGGTAGCCGGGATCGTTG
>NZ_KE992729.1:47354-47814 GCF_000466465.2 Clostridium sp. KLE 1755 | reverse complement strand
AGCGGAATCAGTGTTATTCCAGTCCGCCTGTACATTAACCTCCGCACCGTCGGCGATACCGTTTAGTTTATTCAGAAGAGCCGTTGAAAAATCGTTGGAGGATAAGCCTTTTCCTGTGACCTTGTCCACTTTATTGGAAACGGTGTTCCATTTGTCCAGCAGTGCCTGTGAAATGGAATCCAGAATGCTTATGTTGGCATGATTATGGATCAGGGAAGTATCAACATCCTCGGAGGTAAGGTAACCGGGATCGTTGGTGAACTGGGACAGCTTGGTTGGCATATCTGAAATCTGTGCCTTTGTGTGGGTATGGGAGGAAGGCGGGAAGGAGGCCGGCTTATTTTTGATAAAAGCGTCGGAAGCGGAATCAGTGTTATTCCAGTCCGCCTGCACATTAACCTCCGCACCGTCGGCGATGCCGTTTAATTTGTTCAGAAGAGCCGTTGAAAAATCGTTGGAG
>NZ_KE992729.1:4938-47254 GCF_000466465.2 Clostridium sp. KLE 1755 | reverse complement strand
AGCCTTTTCCTGTGACCTTGTCCACTTTATCGGAGACAGTGTTCCATTTGTCGAGAAGGGGCTGTGTGAGGGCATCCAGGATACTTTGATTACCATGCACATGTTTTTTGGCGTTTGCATCGTTCCAATTTGATTTTTCCGTGGTGGTAACATGTTTGCTGTTGTCCGACTGGTGGGTAATATAGTCGGAGATGGCCTTAGCGGTTTTGCCCAGGGAAACGGACAGGGTTTCTCCTGAGGTCAGCCCGGCCAGTGTGGCGGCGCTTGTGAAGGTGGGAGTCTGATTGTTTGTAGTTACATTGGGGACGCTGCCCAAGCCTACATCGGCCTTGCCGGGTTTGTTATTTGTTGTATAAATTTTTCCGCTGCCCAGATAGCCGGTGGCGTCATCACGAACTTCCAGAAGGGAATGGAAGGTAGTTCCGCTGTCTTCGGACTGGGAAACCCTGAATACGGCGTCACCGGCAGTGGAATTGTCCACTACTTCGATTTTCTGCTGATAGGTGCCGGCAGTCTGGTCTATGGAAAAACCGGCGCCGTCGCCAAAGGTGGCGGTATCGGGCAGCTTATAGACGGGGGTTTCCGTACCGTTGATTTTGATATTGCCGTTTTTTTCGGAGCGTTCTGTTTTGGTGGCATCGGTTCTGGCATGGGCGGCCAGGCTGTGATCATAGGCGGCTTTGCCCTGATCTCCGCGGAAGGCGGAGCTGCTGTCCGTCCCCAGAACCACGCCTACGCCGTCTGCGTTGGTAACTGTTTTGCCGATGGTGCCGGGAGAACCGGTAGTATTGGATTTCACGGAAATGGAATCGGCGTCCACATGGATGCCGTTCCCCGCGCCTACGTTGAGGGTTCTGTCGGCGGCCAGGGTGCCGCCTCCGGTCAGGCCGCTGCCTGCGTTGATTTTTCTTGTCTGAATTACGGCACCGTCAATATTTGTCTGGCAGACGGTCCAGTCGGAATCCAGATTGCCGGAACCCTTTCTGTCCGTAAGCGCAACGATCAGATCGCCTGTTTCACAGGGCTGTCCGGCATAGGTGCCGTCTGTGACAACGCGGTAGGTCCAGCCTGTCAGATAGGTGGAGGGCAGGGCGGAAATGGTGCCCCCGGTTCCCAGTGTCCCTTTAAAAATCATGGCGTCGGACGCGGCAATGCCGTTTGCTATCTGCCGGTTTACGAATTCTGTGTTTGCCAGCTGCCCGGAATTATCATCCGCGTCCGCTGTGGGAGCGGTAGGAATGCCGGTAAAAACAGGACTGTTAAACATGGTGGCTTTGGATTCATTTGTGACATTTCCAAGCCCTACCTGGGCTTTTGTAGTTTTATGGGGATTTCCGGAATCTGCTTTGTGGCTGTCTAAGCTGGCCTCCAACGCTTTTCCGGCAGAGCCTTCATAAACGGTTCCTGTTTCTTTCCCGTAGCTTAAAAATTCGGATGGAAGCCTGGCTTTATCATCCAGCGGCGCAATGCCGTTTGCTGTGCCGATGTCCTCCTGATGGGCATAAAAGCTCCTTATGTCATTATGCTCTTTTACATACTGGATCAGCTGTTTCAGGGTACCCTTGCGAGTGGTGTCCTGATCTTCGATTACAGTGATATCGGAATCCTGTAATTTCTGAACCTCTGCCAGATTTTTTAGTTTCTTATATGGGATTGGCATGTATTCACCTCCATTGCAGAGGAAGGTTTTTATGGGTTTGTCTAACAGCCCGGGACGATGGCCGTCCCGGACCGTTATAATTTTGCAATGATCACCTTCCTGTTAAAGTCTCCGGAAATACAGTAAACGAGACATTTATTTCCGGGTTCAAATGTAAGCGCTGTCCCATTTTTTATGTCGTAGCGCTGTTGGTTGACAATGACCTGGCAGGTGCCGTCGCCATTGTCTTTTTGTATGAAGCCTTCGTAATCAAACCTCACATTTTTTATATTGTCGGCAAATGCTCTTGCGAGGACAGAGATTGCCTTTTCATCATATTTTTCCATATTTTTTCAGGGTATGCAGTTTGGGCATACCCTTACAATTACCCCCTTTTTGAAAGTTCCTGTTTGATTTGCGTGGGCAGGCGCATGACAATCTGCCGGGAAAGTGTATCCGTATCCCGGACATTTTCAAGAATAATGTCCCCGATGGTGACATCAATTTTATTGTCCTGATGATTGTCCGCAAAAATCGGCGAGGCTGCGGCTGCGTTAGACTGTGCCAACACGGAATTGCGGGGCTGCAGTTCGGGCAGTGCGGAGGAGAAAAGAACCGGGCTGGCGAGGGAAAGATTTTTGACACCGGAAGAAGCGGCGCGTCTTTTACTGCGTATCAGTGCCAGGGTCTTGCTGTTGTTAAGAACTATGTCGCCGGGGTTTAAATCAGTCAGAGTCGGGGATGAGGTGATTTGGTAGGTACCGTTTCTTCGGATGATAGTTTCCAGCTGACCGTATTCAGAGACCATGGCATTTTTATCGCCATGAGAAAGGCCGCCATTTGCCTGGGTTATTCCGGTAGTGCCGGAGGTAACGGAAAAGTTACCGTCCTGGGGATTTAAGAGAGGAATAATCGCTGCAATATTCCTGAGGTTTTCAAGAATGCCGGAAAGAACTCCGTTTAGTTCCTGCCATTTCTGGATTTGGGCCGGAATTCCGGTTTCTTCATCCAGCGCGGCCTGGGATTGGGCGGCCATGGCCTCCATTAGGGAACCGGAATCCTCGCCGGAGCTGTTTTCTCCTTCTGCGGAGGATTTTTTCCCGGAGGAAGAGCCTGCAATGGCCGCTTTAGCTGCTTCAACGCTTCCGGCAATGCTTTGCGTGGAATCTTCCGAGTCCTCGCCGCCGGCAAAAGCATCCGCAACATTATTGAGCATGGGAACGCTTTCTTTTTCCAGGCCGGCAACCGCGTCTATGAACGATATGTTTCCATTGCCGGAGCCCTGGGAGGGAGAAGCGTTTGTGCCGTTATTTTTTCCGACGGATACGCCGGTAGTGCCGACGACGGAGCCAGTCATTATGCCCGCGGCCTCAGCAACCTTGGAAAATTGGTCCATGACGCTGCCAAGAGAGTTGTTTAGGTTTTCAAAGTCTACGCCTTCTGCCAGGATTTCCATAAACTCCTGTGTATCGGATAAATATCCGGTGAGAGAAGACAGGTTTACATTTTCCAGCTCGGATAAGGCGTTCAGCATTTCTGAATTGCCGGCGTAGACATCAGCCATCAGACTATCGTGCATTTCTTTAAAATTGCGGATGGTTTCCTCTGACAGCAGTGCATTCGGATCATCGGGATCGATTCCTACGGATGCCAGCTTAACTTTGTCTTCGGCCTCTTCTATGGCGTCGCCCATTTTCTCCCATTCGGATTTGGCATTTTCAGCGCCCTGAATCATACCGTCCCAGTAGGTTTCGGTATCCTCTATTATTTTCCCATAATATTCGTCAACCTTGTCAATCTGTTCGTCGATTGCATCCTGTTGATCCTTCAGCGCATCCTTTTGCTTTTCCAGGAGGGAAATCTCTTTTTCTATGCCGGCAATACGGATTTTATCTTCCGCTTCCTTGACGTTTTGTTCCTGGTCACGGATTGCGCCGGTGTCCGTCCGGTATACGAAGCCTTTTTCTTTACCGCTGTAGGTAAATTCCGTTCGCTGATTGCGCAGCCGTTCAAGCTCATACTGTTCTTTTTCCAGATTTATAGTGTTTTCATGGGCTTCATTTTCTTCATTGATGGCATCGATTTCGGCCTGCTTGGCGTCAATCTGCTTATCAATCAGCTTTATCTGCTCCTCCAGGGCGTCTTTCTGGGCTTCCAGCGCCTCTTTGGCGGCATCCTGCTGTTCCTTGAGGGAATCCACTGCGGCGCCCTTCTGATCTTCCAAAGAACTGATGTATTTGTCTATCTGTTTGGTAGCAATGGATATGACGGACTCATGGAGGCTGAGCATGCCGTCAAGATATTCTTTTTTGTATTTTTCGTATTGGTCGGTGTATTTTTTGTCGTTTTTGTAATACTTTTCGTTGAGGGCGCGGAGGGCATCCAGGTATTGCTTTTCGTTGAGGATATCGCGATCTCTGAGGTCTTTGAGTTTGTCGTATTTTTCGTCGAAATCGGTGACGTGGGGATCGGTGGTTTCTTTCGGGGTGGAATTTGTAGCTTGCTTTACAGGAGCGGATGCATTATTGCTTACCTTTGCAAGGGGGGAAAAATTGGCTAATTCAGTTTTTATTTGTTCCTTTATGTCATGTAATGCTCTATTAGCTTCAGATATAGCGCGAGCATCGCCGGAGGCCATAGCCGTATCCCAAAAAGCCTTGACATTTGACAATTTGGCAAGTAGATCTGACGCAAATCCTGCGGATTCTGCTAAGGAAAGTATATTTTCTATATCTTTATCAGTATTTAGTGGTGTATTATTATATAGAATTTGTTTAAGACATAGCAAGTCATATGCCTGGCTTGCGTATTCTGCTGCAACATGTTTATTTACAAAAGAGTTTATTTGTGATTCATCAGCATTTAATAGATCAAAATCAGCCTCTTTTAGTGCATCTACATTGTTGGTTAAGGCATTAAAGGATATTATTTGAGCGTTTGTAATGCCCATGGATTCTAATGATGAGGTTACAAGATCATAGTTCGCATTAGTTACGTTGCTAAGTCCTGTAAATAAAGATGATGCCATTTCATTAAATGCATCATGTACTTCATCGGCAGTTGATGTAGAGTCGGAAAGCACAGAAATAAGGTTTTCATATGCTGAAATATCAATTTCTCCGCCGGCTTTTTGTATTTCTTCTAAACCTTCTTTGATTGAAGTGAAAGTATCAAAATCTATGTTATCTAATGAAAATATTTCTTCTCCATTATCATCATAAGTGAAAATTTCTTTGTATACATTTCCAATAGATTCTAGTGCTGGTTTGATTTTTGCGTCAAGTTCTGATAGTGTATCTGAAAATGGTAATTCGAGAGCATTGTTAGGATTTTCTGCATCGTGTTTGATTGCTTCCAGAGCCTGTTTAAATGACTCAACAGAATCAACTTTATTAAAATCAATATTACCGACAATTTTAAGTTCTTCTTCGGTTAATGAAGCTGTAACAGTATCTGCATTATATGTAGAGATTCCCTTTTCTTGAAGTTTTTGAGAGATTACATTTCTTTGTGGGTCAGAATCTAAAGCTTCATAATTTTTAGGTGCTTGTACAGTATTAAGTATTAGTGAAAGTGCGTTATCAGCTCCATCCAGCGCTTCTTGCTCTGATTGGGATAACTCGCCTTTATCATTCTTTATCACTGATAATTCATCAAATACTTTTTGATAATTCTGCATAGATGTATTAATGTAAGTACCAGTTTTTGCCAGATAATCTTCATATGTTTCTAAAGATTTGTTTAGGTCTTTAAGCTTTTTTTGTCCTTCTTCTGTGGTGTCATCAGATAATAAAGACATCTCGGATTTGGTTTTATCTATCGCCTCTTGAAGAAGTGAATAATTTGCCAACAGTGAAGTCAAATCATCTTTTCCATAAGAGATAGTATATTTATTAATATTGTCTACGCTATTATTGTCTTTTATTACATCGATTTGCTCTTGTGAAGGCGTTCTCTGGCCTTTTTTTGTTAATTTACTATAGAGATTTACTGCATCCTCAGCAGTTTCATTAGCAGAAAACTGTTTTTCTATTTTTTTTAATGCGATAGTTCTTTCTAATTCATCATTAGCGGCAGATAATTTATTATATTCATCTTCTTCAATTAGTGAAATCCCACCAGTTTCCAGTTCTTTCATTCTGTCTGTAGTATCAAGTAGTTCTTCGTTCAAATTTTCCAATTCGGATGAAGTAGAATGATATGTATCTGATGACTCATCGAGCTTATCTTTGGCAATATCTACGGCATGAATTAAACTATCTAATCCACTGACAATTAAGGATATTACTTGGGCAAGAGCCCATGATGCAATTGCATTTCCTGCTAAGGCTAAACCCTCAAGAGCTGCTTTACCAATTTGAGAATTTGTTGATAAATTATTCAATTCAACAGTTGTTCCATTTGTTTTATTTGCCATATCTATAGCGGCTTTACTTACGGATTGCATAGTATTCTTAATTGCTTCTGTTGAATTAATATTGTTTTCAATTTCCGAATTGTATGCTTTTAAAGCAGAAATATCTGATTCTGATAAAAAGGTAAGCTTTATTGCGTTTGAAAGCTTTGAGAACTTAGTTAAAGATAATTGGGTCTTGCCTAAGTGATTTTCAATTGTTTTAAATATCGTACTGTGTGATTATGATGTGTTTGGATCAGCATGATCACGGTTAAAAAAAGATTTTATAATATAGAAGCGGTATGTCTGCTTGAAAAGAAAAATATGTAATATTGTTTATATTATGGAATAATGTTAAAAGATACATCGTTTATTATGAAAGGGTATGTCTTTTATTATTTGTGAAATAATAATTTCGAGTGAACTGCAAATTCATTTTACATAAGGATACTATCAGCTGATAAATTGTATAGAATAAATATAGTGCTATTTTTTACCCGATTCATTCCAGTAGCAGGAATGCCAAACATGCAATAAAGGCAGAAGAGTAAAGTTTCGGCCTAATAATTTCACTGTATTGCTCAGTGTCAGTCCCGAATGTCTGTTTAAACAGTATCATTTCATATACTGCTTATGAGGATGTCATTACTGTGGGGATTCCGCTCAGAACGAGACGGCTTTCCTGCTGACCAAATGAAACTCACGCATTTTTACGAACCTGGGATTGTCACCAATCGCAGGAGAGTAGCAGAGTATTTACATTTTTCCCAGGCATAGAATTATTGACTATGCACCTATTCAGGCCATATACCTCATTTAACTTAATGTATTTCATTAAGCGTAATATCTAAAACTTACCTTTGGTAAGAAACTCTATTACTGTCGGCATATTTGTATGAGGGTAAACTTTTTAACCCTACCGACATTATTAAATCCGGCGAAAAGCCCTCCGGCCAGTACAATTGAACCTGCTGGTCCGAGTGCTTCTGTTAGTTTATTGACTATTTCCAGTAAAGAATTTAAAGCATTGATACCGGAAATAATTGTATCAGAATTTGCAATATTATTGACAGTGTCTGTCCATGTATTGGAAAGCTGGTTGAGACTACCTTCCCAACTGTTGGCAGACATCATAGCAGTTTCCATAGCACTTCCGCTGCCCTGTGCATAATCGGTAAGCATGCTGTCAAAAGTTTCCATGTTCCGGAGCAGAGCATCCAATTCCTCTGACTGTGTATTTCCTCCAATGCTGCTTAGTATATCGCCCTTTAAAGAATCATTTTCGCCCAACTGGTTATAAACGGCTGATAACTCTTTGAGAATGGAGATAGGATCTCGCAATTTTTCTGAACCGTTAACAAGTTCTGTCATAGATACATTGGCGGCATTCAGGGTATCTGTGATATCTGCAGAGCCGGTATTTTGCAGATTATTCAGTATAGAATTAACACTGCTGCCGATTTCACTGCCTTCCATATGGGTTATGGAACCAATGGTGCCTATCATGGCAGACAATTCTTCAATTGAAATATGGTAACCGGAAGCGGCGCTTCCGATTTCAGTCATTGCGGCTGCCATATTGGAAAGGGAAATATTGTTGCGGGTTGAGATACTGTTTTGACCATCAATAACTTCATTTAGCTTTTTTGCTTCGCCATTAAATTTATATGCGGCATTCATGGCTAAAATATAATTATTTGCTACCTCGGCGGTCATATTTCCGGCTGTCTGAGCAAGAAGAGCCTGTTCGGCCATTGCCTGTCCCTGTTTTCCGGTGAAGCCTGAACTAGCCATTTTTTGTATTTCTGTCAAATAATCAGAAGCTTTTTTCCCATAGGTACTGGCTGTCTCAAAGGCGGAATCGCCAAGCTGTTTTAGCTGTGCCTTGGTCAGATTTCCTGTTTTACCGATTTCAGTAAGAATGGTATCAAGGCCTTTCAGCTCTTCTATTGATTCTTTTACCTGATTGATGATTTTACCCTTAATATCCAGGGACGACAGCATTTGTGCAGCACTTTTAAAAAGGTCGCTTATTTGTCCTCCCATTTGTCCGGTGTCAATAGCCTCTTTCTTTAAAGCGCTAAGCTTCCCCTCTAATTCAGATAAGTCAGAGGTATCATCAACTTTGTCTATTGTTTTTTTCAGAGCAACAAATTGTGAATTAAGTTCTTTGGTCATACGGGTATTGTTCTTTAAGAACTTATCAATATTGCTTTGTAAATCTTTTTTTTGAAGATCCAGTTTTACTGCAATATTCTGATCACGAAACAGGTCTGAGATATTCTTTTTGACATTTTCTGATTCAGATTTCAGTTTTTTCTCATTCATACTAATATCAAAGCGAACCTGCCCCTGCAATTTCTTCTGAACATCAGCCAACTGCCGTTTAATTATTTTATATGTTTTTTCTTCATCCAGCATAGCCGTAATACGCATTATTAAGTCAATATCCATAAACACCTCCTGTTTTGGAGTTTGAATTGTGCCGGTTTATTTCGCAGCCTCCATTTCCCGAAGCTTCTGGGCATCGTCGTGTATTTTTTCATACATTTTATCCTTGAAGTCAGGCGCGGCCACCATTTCTTCCATGAATTTCAGGACCGTATCCATATTTTCACCGCTCAGTTTTTTCTGGAGTTCCGCGGTATCGCCCAGATAAGAATGGATGAGATCCGTAACATCCTTAAAAGCAGAGATGATCTCCGCGCTGTTGATAATAAGCAGGCTCAGAGCGTCTCTGCGCAGTTTTCTAAGCTTCAGGTAATTTTTAATTTTAACTAACATTGTATTCTCCCTTCCGCCGTCTCTTTACGGCGATCAACAATTATGTTTTCATAATGGAACAAAATCAGTGCAGCTGTTCGATTGCCTGTTTTACCTTATCGTATCCCACCATAGCGCCCAGCCAGTTGGCAATTCCCATGAGAGGGATGTAGATGATATTTAACGGGGTAAAAGGAATGCCGGAGCCTGTATAATAGAGAATGGTTCCGCCGCATCCGAGAATCAGCGCGATGATGAGCACGACGATATTGGAGGCGTAACGGATATGCTGCTCCTCCAGGAATTTTTTCACCGCCTCGGTCACGGTTGAGGTTAAGACGGCAAAGGACATCAGTAAAAACAGAAAGGTTGTTATATTCATAAATTTATGCCTTCTTTCGGGCAGACGGGCCGTTATTTTCAGTCATTTCATTTACCGGCTTGTTTTCCAGCCAGTATTTCCAGGCTGCCTTGGTCTCCGGGATAAAATAATAGGCGATCAGCCGCCCGCCGTAGCCTTCATCGATCCAGACGGGCTGGACCTTCATTTTCGCATAGGTCAGAATCTGTTTTATGTTGCAGATTCTGCATAAATTGGATTCGCCATAGACTTCCTTCACATCTTCAAAGCTTCTGTATTTAATTTTGACACATCTCCTTTTTCGTAAAAAATAGGGATATAGAAACCGCAAAATATTGTGATTTCCATATCCCTTTTACCAATTCACAATATTCATAATCATCCGGCCATAATGCCTTTCCTTAGAACTCCTGGAAACACAGGGCGGCGGGCTGAAAAACTCCGCCGCCCTGCGTTCGTAAAACAGGCAAAAGGCGGAAGCTGGCTTTCGCTCCTTTGCCCGGATAACCGCTGTATGACCGGCTTTTTATCCGCAGAAGCAGATTTCTTTATTCCGCTTCATCAGAAATTTCAACGATTTCCGCGAAGTTGCCGTCCTTGTCCTCAAGCAGATCAAAGGTCATGGTGATGCTTGCAGGATCACCGGCGGAAGACTGGGAAAGAGAGAAGTTTCTCTGAGGCTGTGCCTTGTAGAAAATCATCTTGTAAGGTGTCAGTACCTCATTCTCGTCCTTTTCCACGGTATCCATGGTAATGTAGTAAGCCTTGGGAAGCTTGCTGTTGTTGATTGCGATGCGTTTTACGCCGCTTGCCTTTGTGGCAACATAACCAACCTCATATTCCTCGCCTGTTTTAATGTCGCCTTCCACAGCGGCGGTAAAGGTGCCGTCTGCAAAGGTGCCAGCGATTTCTGTGCCTGCAAATTCCCCATTTTTGTATACAAATACAGAACCTGCCATGGCGTTGGCGGGAACCTTCAGGCTGCCGTCTGCATCTGCTTTCACCACAGCTTTTTCCGGATATGCGGCATCTGTTTCGATAACGCCGCCGGAAATCAGTGAATACAGCTCAAACGGATATACCTGCGCTTCAATGGTAATGGTTCCTTCGATCGGATTGGCAAAAGCAATCCTCTTCACGCCCTTTGCCGTGGCGTATACGGATTCGCCGGTAAGCGCCTGCGTGGTTGTATTGGCTGTTTCAAAGAAGAGTACGGGCTTTCTGTCGAGGGAACGGATATCTACATCACAAACCTGTCTGTTGGCTTTATTAATATTGGGCATAGTAAACCTCCTGATAATTTAATAGGTGAAACAGTCCGGCGGTGCGGACCGAATGAAGTTACGGTTTGATGCATTCAAACCACTGCGTGAAATCAACCTTGTTGTCCTTGTTTCCCCATGCGGCAACGGACATTTTGAGCACGTCAAAAATGGTGTTCTGCTGCATCCGGGCGAACAGGTCGTAAACCTGGTAAACGGTAAGATCCCATATGTTCAGTATGTTGATGGAGCTGTGGCAGGCCGAAATGGCTGAAATAATATTGGGAAGCTCCAGCTTGGGATCCGGTTTCGCGCTTTTTTCTTTTGATTTCTTTCTCTTATTCAGTTTTTCAATTATTTTGGCAGCCGTCTTATTTTTGGCATCGGCGGCATCCATGGTGTTTACGGATACTGCGTTTAACTGCAGTATGATGCTTTCCAGCTCGGAAAGCTGCCGGGAATTTATGGTGCAGACAGGATCGGCGCTCTCGGCGCCGAAGATAAGAAATTCATTCTCCTCCGGTGAATAGATGATCTTTTCACACAGAAAAAAGGAGAGAGCCTGGGTAAGCGGAACCACTATTTTCCTATCAAAGCCGAAAATATCCAGGCGGCCTGTCAGGGCGCGCTGTTCCTCCGTAAGACCGGCGTATTCGGCCCGTATGCTCAGAATCTGCTGTTTTTCTTTTTCCGTATAACCGGCAAAATAGCTGTCGCCCTGCAGCTCCATATTTTTGTAATAGGTGTCAATATCGAGAAGCAGCATGGACAGATACATATGATAGGTATTGAATTTATCGGGCAGCGCGTCGATTTCCCTGAGAGTGGGGGAGCGCACGCTGCACAGGTTCAGTTGGAGCGGGGAGGGGCTGATCAGAAGAGCATAGTCGAGAGTCAAAATTCTTATCCCTTCATTTTAAAGTCAGGCACGGTAAATACCAGCTGCCTGCCGTAAAACTGGTTTTCCAGCAGATTATTTGTTACCGATTCCAGATGCAGCGGGCCGATGCCGAACTGGTTGGAGGCACGCAGCTCCCGCTCGACCATATCGGCGAGAATATCCGGTTTTGTTCCAAGATAATCCTCCTTCGCATACTGCATCTGCTCCAGACGGCAATAGGACCATACGATAATTTTCATATCCTTGATCATGCCTGTGGGAATCTGCGGAACATCCACCTCAAAGCAAAGACAGGCATTCATATCGGCCTGGGTATTTATATGGAGGTAAGGAAAAATCCGGGTATAAAGGAGGCTGTCCGCTTCGTCCTGGGTGTAGGAATCCTTTTCAAGCAAAAGACGGCAGATGTCAGGAGAGTTTATGAAGGTGGATATCAGCCTTGTTTTGTATAAACCGATATCGTTCAGGATTGATTTTTTCATAAAGTTATTTTCTCCTTCTGAGAAGAGTTCTGGTGGGAAGATATGACGAGGGAACGGTAATATTTTTCATGCAGCCTCATAGCCTGCGCCGATTCCGTCATATAATAGGTGCGCCTGTGGCGGGCAACCGTATGGTGGATATCACCATCCGGGCCCGGACGTAAACCATTTGAAACAAGATAGTTTCTTTCCTGTTTTGTAATTTTGAGGATCGTTAAAACCTTCTTTCTTCATAAATTTTCCGGAAAAGGAAGAGGGGCCGGCCGCGGCGCCGTTTGGACAGCACCGCGGCCGGCTAAGATGGGAACATAAGGGACGGCTTTGAAAGGGAGTGGGCCAAACTATATGGTAAGCTTAAAAGCCGGCAATAAGAGATTGGTTTCAAAAGAAATGGCCATTTCGTATCTGTTCTGCGCAGTTTGAAAGAGGCAGGAATCTGCTTACTCTCTCATAATAAACACGCTAAATTATCTGGCCGGAGGCTTTAAAATACAGGTTTTTCCATTTTCCGTTCCGCAAAATTAATCCGCCGGTTTAAAATTCGATAAAAATGCCTCTTTGTTCTGCCGGTAGAGCGTATTCAGCATCCGCCTGCCGTATTTGATCCCGTATTTCCTTTTGCAGTTGGGATTGTTGTTTTCCTCTGAAATATCCATGGCAATTTCAATCAGGCGGTTGATGGTTTTGGGATTGCCGATTTTTATTTTGCCCATGGAGGAAAGGAAGGCATTGGTGGTTTCTTCGAATTCCACAAGGAAATCCTCCTCCTCAAACCGGTTGTGGTTCATTTTAATGAAGCTGTCATAGGCGCTGACCAGCTGTTGGATTTTGCTGATCTGCCTGTCATTTGCCTTTCCCTCCAGATGCAGGACGAACTGTCTGGTGGGGAGGGCGTTTTCCTGGCTGGCGCCCTGGATTCTGTCCAGGCATTCCTGAAGCCAGTTCATGGGACAGACAAGCTTATGGTTGATCCGGTCATTGATTTTCATCTTTTTATCCCGGATTTCTTCATAAGGAATATCTTTGCCGTTTTTGACGGCGGGGATTGTTTTTACATATTTCATAAATAACGGAAAATCCTTCTTCTCCTCATGAACCCTGGGGTTCATGCATTCCATGGCCCTGATGCGTTCGATTTCAGACAGGGCGTCCACCTCGTATTCCCGCTTGCAGCCGTCAATAATTACCTGGGCCAGCACAGACAGGATCACGAAGCTGTCATAAAGCTCGGGAGCGGGCGTGGTCCAGTGGTAGGTGAGGGCCAGCTGGGCCAAATTGCTGGATTCCCCGATGCCGCGTCTGGATAGGGCGAACTTGTTGTCCATCCGGGCGTATTCCAGGGGCGTATTGCGATAGGTGACGCCGCTTTCCTTCAGCCGGTTTACGATGGTCGGGTATTGCTCATAGCAGATTCCCGCGTATTTTACGAAGGTGGGGTGATTGGTGACGAAGAAAAAATCGGAGTCATGGTCCAGGCCGTTTCCCCGGTCCTGGATATCTGTGCCGATGCAGTTCACGACGATGATATTGTCGCTGAAGGGGAAATATTTTTCCATTTCAGGACTGCGGCGGTTATGGAGGTAGCAGACGTTGTTCGGCGAATTATGGGGGGAACGGAAGGCGCAGAGGTATTCGCCGTCTGCAAATCTGCCGGTATAGCACTGCACCGTGCCCGTCTCCTGCATAAGCGTTGGATCTTTCTTCCAGTCGCCGCCTGCCGCATATAAAAGCAGCGCGTAGGGATTGCTGCAAATGGTAAGGTTATCTCCGTTGACCATCACCTTGCCGCTTCTTATTTTATTGACGTAGGCCCTGATAATCTGCCTCTTTTCGTAACGGTACCATTTGCTGTTGGCAAAGGCCGGGTTCCGGCGGTATAAATCCGCCATCATTTCATAGTGGTTCACCTCATTGGCATTTTTTCGGAGAAAAATTTCGAATTCTCCATCGTCAGCTTTCAGCTTTTCTATGTATTCCATGCTGTACTGTGCGATAGCCTTAACATCGTCCCTGGTGCAGGGCAGGGTGTTGAGCATCTGGTAGCTTAACTGCTGTACGTCGCCCAGCTTGCTTTTGTGATCCGTTTTTACGATGCCAAAGAGAGAACCGTCGGCATTGACCCGGCTGCACCAGTAATGGTAGGCGTCCAGAGGGGAAGCGCCCATCAAGTCCGTGAATTTCAGCCATTTTACCGCGTTGTCGGTGGTGATGATTTTTATATCCTTTGCAAGATGCCACTCACCGAACATATCCTGTATCTTCCAGGTCTGATAGTCGATGCCCTTTTCCTCGCACCAGTCCTGCATAAATTGCCGGATCCGGCCCCTGAAGCCGCATGCTTTAAAAAAGTGATTGCGCAGAAGCGCCATGCCGTTGACCCAGGCGGGAAGACAGGAGTCCTCTATCAGGGCCATGCCGTCCCACATGGTGTTTTTAACCTCTGTCTCTTCGCGGGATACAATGCATCTTTTTTTTACGGCGGGTATTTTTTTGTATACCTTATTGTATAGGGGATTTCCCTGCAAATCCAAAAGCCCTTTTTCCAGCGCGCGCCGCCTGGCCTTTTCCGTACCTTCTTCATCGATGACCCGCCGGGTTCCTTCGTATTCCTCTGCCCGCACCACATTGGCCATGGTGGTAAAAAAGCTGTCCTGATCCTTTAAAATCAGGATATCCTCCACCGGGATGGAAAATGTGTCCAGGATGGTGCTTGTCGTGAGCGGGGAATAGGCGGACAGCTCCACGATTTTCGCATTTTCAAGGGGCATCCGCCCGCCAAGCCCCATGGTCATCCAGTCATAGGCGGCGTCATACAGCGTTTCGTTGATAAACATGACCTGTCCCAGCTTGGCTTTTGCGCTGTTCCGGTAAAGCATCCTGTAATGGATGCGTTCCTCCCCTGTAATATTTCCCTGCCTGTCCCTGGAGGTATAGGTGACGGATACGCCGTCCCTGTAAAAAAGCTCCCGTATCTCATCCTTACTTTTTTTACAGTATTTATGTTTGTTCTGGTTCACCTTTTCGATGATTTGGCGTAATTTTGCCCGGCCCTCCTCATCAGCTTCCCTGGCAAGCAGGCTGCCCAGATGCTTTATTTCTTCCTCATAGGAACGGGAACCGAAGTCAAAATCCAGGCAGATAATATCCCTCGTCAGCCTGTCCTTATACAGCTTCATGCCGTGGTTTTGCAGAAAAATGCGGAACAGACTGTGGTTCAGGACGCCGGTGGTATAGTCGTATCTGTCTCTGATGCCAAGATTGAAGCCGTACAGAGTTCCTGCTTTAATATTGAGAATTTTAATTCCTGTTTCGTTAATGGTAATCACTCCTTCTGAAAAAAATTGACGGGTTGTGCGTGCCGGGATTTATCTGGTCTGCTCCCGGAAACGCCTGTGCGCGCCGGCTATTTTATCAATGGTGTAGGCGGCGGGACGTTCCGTGCTGAAATCAGAAAGCCGGATGCTGCCGGTGTATTCCCTGTGGAATTCTTCCCGCGTGGGAATGTGGGTGTCCCTGTAAGGCGGGTGGTATGCCGTCCTTCCGGCCTGGATGTGTTCTTTTAATATCCGTAATTTTATATCGCTCATGCTTTTACCTCCTTTTGAAAAATGCATTTTCCGCGAGTAACGAGCCAAGTGGATGTACTTGTGCATCCGTTTGACGACTGCCGCGAGAGTCAAATATCCCGCCGTTCACGGCGGTGGGGTGACTTTTAGTGGGAACATACTTTATTTCTCCGTTTGAAAATAAAAGGAGCGGTTCACAGCAAGGGAGACTGAACTGATACAGTTATGGAAAGAAGGAAAGGAAGTTACTGAGTCCTGTTAATGGGACACTGAATGTATTATCATATAGAATATAAAGGCGTATAAGAAACAGAGAACAGAACAAACGTTCGAACAAATATTGACAAGAACATATGTTCGATGTATACTCGAGCTATCAAAGCAATAAAAAAAGACCAATCCTCAAACGGTGTTGGCGCACCTCGGATTGGCCTTAAGCACTTATTACATAAGCCTTACCCAATGGGAAAAAAGCTTATGAAGTACAGCAGAAGCTATACATCTGCATTATTACATAATAAATGTTGTATAGTCAAGCGATTCTGCTGAATTTCCCAACTGGTTTTTTTGAAGCTGTCCCACAGGGACAGAACGGTTCTTTCCTAATGCATATGGAAGGAACCGCTCATATCAATGCGGTATCGCAGGCCTGCCTGCGATATGCGGGAGGTAAAAAATGGACAATGACAATTTATTAGAGGAGTATTATACGCAGAATGCAAGGAAGCTTCGGCGTATGGTAGACAGGATTTTACGCAGGTTCAGCGGTATATCGCAAAAGGATTATGATGATTTTTACTCCCTGGCCAATGAAGTGTTCACCGGTGCCTTGCGGCGTTTTGACGGAACACAGAGCTTTGAGGGTTTTTTATATGCCTGCCTTTTCAACAGAATCAAGACCGAATTTACGAAGAGAAACAGGGAAAAGAGAAAGACGGATACCCAGTGCGTTTCGCTGGATACGCCTGTTGGCGATGGAGAAAGCGTGCTGGGCGATATGCTGGAATCGGATTTTAATATGGAGGCCGAACTGGAAAAAAAGGAACCGGACTTACAGAATACATGGATAGGGCAGTTCCTGGAAGAGCTGTCCGGCGTCCAGAAGAAAATCGTGCGCATGAAGCTGGACGGGCTGACAAAGGCGGACATTATGGAACAGCTTCATATCAATGAACATACCTATAGCAGCAATATGAAGAAAATAAAGAATTTTGACAGGAGCCGGGTCCTTCACAGACATAAGGAACCTGAGCTGGCAAACGTGCGGGAGGGAAAATTAATGAATAAAGTGATATCTCAGACAGCCGAGAAAAGCAAACCGAAAAATTACCAGGTGTATGCCATCATCCAGAGAATGTATGATTACTCAATCCGCCTGGATCATCCTTTGCAAAGGGAATCCGAACAGTGGAGCAACGTAATGAAAGGAAATCTGATTTCCGATATTTTACAGGATAATCCCATACCGCCCCTGGTTTTTGCGGAGCAGGTGATTGACGGGGTGGTCATCATCTGGGCGATTGACGGGAAACAGCGCTGCTCCAATGTGGAAAGCTTCCGGAGGAACGGCTTCCGAATCAGTAAAAATGTGGAAAGATATCAGATTAAATATCAGACGGCCGCAAGGGATCAGGAGGGTAACATCATTTTTGATGATAACGGGCTGCCCCGCTATGAAGTGAAGGAATGCGATATCCGGGGCAAATGCTATGCGGATCTGCCGGAAAAATTACAGCAGAATTTTAATGAATACAACTTTGAGGTGACGCAGTATTTAAATTGCAGCAATGAGGATATTGAATACCATATCAGGAGATATAACGCATCCAAGCCCATGTCGGTGGCGCAGAAGGGGATTACGCACCTGGGAGAGCAGTATGCAAGGATCGCAAAGGCCATAGCCGGGAAACCGTTTTTCAGGGATAAGGGAAATTACAGGATTTCGGAGTTTACAAACGGCACAATGGACAGGGTGATCACGGAAAGTGTGATGGCAATTAATTTTCCCGGGGACTGGAAGAAGAAAAATGAGGATATCTGCACATATTTAAAGGAAAATGCAAAAGTGATCCACTTCAACATTTTTGAGGAATATATAGACAGGCTGGATGAGGTAATAACGCAGGAAACAGCGGAAATGTTCAATTCCAGGGATTCCTTCCTGTGGTTCGGCCTGTTCCGACGTTTTACCAGGGCGGGAATGGAGGATGAATGCTTTATCCGGTTTATGAAGGAGTTCAAAGACAGGCTGCATGGCAGGAAGGTGGGCGGCGTTTCCTTCGATGACCTGAACGAAAAATCAACAAAGGATAAAAATATCGTACATCAGAAAATGAATCTGCTGGAATCGCTGATGGATGAATTTTTGCATATCACACGGGAGGAGACTGTGGAGAAGTTCGTGGTGAAGAACGCAAGGCTGCAAAGCTTTATCGGGGAATTCAACCAAAGCGATATCGTGAAGGTAATCAGAGTGCAGCCGGAAAAGGAACAGGTAAAGCTTGCGATCCAGTCGCTCATGGTGGTTTCAGGGAAAAAGGGCTTCTCCGACAGGGAGGTTCAGAAAATTCTGAGCGCAGGCGCCCCGGGAGAAGAAGAAATGGACGATACCCTGCTGTATCTGGCGGCCTTGAGTGACTGGACGCTGAATGTAAACAATAACTCCCGGCTTTTTGAACAGAGTAACCTGCCGGCGCTGGTAGGGGTGGTTGCCTATGCCTACCGGAATGAAATTGATGACCGCACCTGTGAGGAATGGCTGGAAAAGTATGTGGAAAGCTTCGATACTGGCGGCGGAGTATGCGGGGAAATCATGGAACAGCTGCATAAAATGATTTCGGATTTGGAGCATTTTGCAGCGTATAAAAGGAGGCGGACGGCATAGGCGCCGGTATTCGGCGGAATACATAGCGTTAGCGCGCATCCGGCCCATTGTGCATGAATTTTGAATGGTTGGGGGCAGTTACAGTTTGGTCACAGGTTGAACGGGAACCTCCTGGAAAAGTATTCATGCGAAAAACCTTGACTCTCACGCAGCGTGATGATGTAGGATAGATATATGCATAAGCCGTATCACTTATGAGGCATTCTGAATGCAGACGGATGCCCGGGCAGGATTACGGTATTCAGGAGGGATTCAAATGAAAACAATAAGCCAGGTGGCCCAGCTGACAGGGGTGAGTGTCAGAACCTTGCAGTATTACGATGAAATTGATTTACTGAAGCCGGCGGCTGTTACCGATGCAGGCTACCGGATGTATGATGAAGCCGCCCTTGAACGGCTGCAACAGATTCTGTTTTTCAGGGAACTGGATTTCCGGCTGAAGGAAATCAAAGAAATTATGGAAAATCCGGAGTATGACAAGCAGGAGGTATTTCGGAAACAGAAAAAAATGATCCGGGCAAAGAGGGACAGGCTGACCAGGCTGTTGAAGCTGTTGGATAAGCTGGAAAAGGGGGAAGACTGCATGAGCTTTGACGCATTTGATTTGACCGAATATTTCGAATTGATGGAGAATTTTAAGCAGCAAAATGAAGAGGAAGTAATCAGGGTATGGGGAAGTGTGGAAAACTATGAAAGGCTAATAAATAAGGTAAAAGCGGATGAACAGAGGGTGGGTGAGCTTGCCGTCAAATATTATGGCAGCACTGAAAATTATACCAGGGTGATTGAGGAAGGGCTGAATAAAATCCCGGATATCATAAACGATGCCTGGACACAGAAAACCAATGCGCTTTACAGGAAGCTTACCGGGGATTTAACCCGGGATGCAAGATCCGAAGAGGTACAGGCCATTGTCAGGGAGCTGATGGAGCATACGCAGGGACGGGTGAATAAACAGGGCTGGAAGAAGCTTGTTGAAAGCGGATTTTATACGGGACATGGAATTAAGGAAGAAAATGATGCGCTTTATGGGGCAGGGGCTTCCGAGTTTATGGAAGCGGCCATGAAGGAATATTTTTCTCATATCAGCCCGGAAGAACTGGCAGACGAAGCGGGCGGACCAGAAGAAAGGAAGACTGAAAAATAACCGGTTTATCCTTTACGAAGCATGTGTCCGGAAGTACAATAGATAAAAAAGCCGCTTTAAATACGGACACAGGGGGACAGAGGATGAAAGCCAATATTATAGCCGTTTTTGATAAAGAGAAGGAAAAGGTCCTTGTATGCAGAAGAAGGAAAAATCCTTATAAAGGCCTGCTGAATTTTGTCGGCGGCAAGATTGAAAAGGAAGAGGACGGCCTGACGGCAGCCTACAGGGAACTGTGGGAAGAAACCGGCATTACTGACGCGGATATAGAGCTGACGCATCTGATGGACTTTAACTATCTGGTGTTTGATAACTGGCTGGAGGTCTATTTCGGCCGGCTGAATAAGGATTTTACCGTCAGAGGAGAGGAAAACGAGCTGCTTTGGATAGATATTTCTTCAGATTTCTTTGATGTGACACAGTTTGCGGGCAGAGGGAATATGGGGCATATCATGGAACTGATTAAGGAATATGAGAGTGATTTGCCGGATGAAGAAAAATACTGAAGCGTATCGATTTCTTATGAAAATTTAGCTGCATGAATTATTTATTACGCTTGGAGGGGGATTGGGATGGAGGCTGTATTGATTTTTATTGATGGAACCATATGCGATATGAGGCACAGAATACCAGCTATGGGGACGGAAAAATTTTTCTCGGAGGAAAACCTGGCCAAAGACAAACCTACGCAAGGCAGTGTGGAGTGTCTGAATGAACTTGCTGAAGTATATGAGCTGGTTTATATAGGAGCCAGACCGGATATTTATACAGATGCTACACATAAATGGCTGCTTGATGCCGGTTTCCCGGAGGGAAAGGTTTATTTGGGAAGCAGCCAGCAGGAGCGGCTGGATATTGTCAAAGAACTGAAAAAACGTTTTGTATTCCGGGCCGGAATCGGGGATCGGTGGGATGACAATGAACTGCATCTTGAATTAGGCTGCCAAAGCTTTATTTTAAAGGAATGGAGTCCTGACTGGGATGTGGTAAGAAAACACCTGGAAATGAAACTGGCACCTCGTGTCAGATATTCCCAGTTCAACGCGGAGGATATCAAAAAAGAACTTTTGCAGCGCTATGAGCTGGAACAGCCTCTCAACTGCCGGTTCTATGATTTTGGCATGAATGACATTTATCTGATAAGAGCAGAAAATGCAAATTATTACCTGCGTATTTCCCTGGCGGGGATTCATCAGAGAATAGATTATCTGGAAGAAATGAATATAATAAAGACGCTGGCAGAAAGGGGGATCCGGGCCGCAGTACCGGTAAAAATGGCGCATGCTGCCGGTTCTGACAATCCTTTTGTATGGGAACTTGCGGCACCGGAGGGCATCAGATACGCAGCATTGTTTACGGAAGCTCCGAAGCAGCCGTCCGAAGATAACGAAAGCTGTGCTTTTCATTTGGGACGAATGCTGGCAATGCTGCACCGGACTGCAGATGAGGAGAACTTCCGTGTTTCCAGGGAACCTATTGATATGAGGCAGCTCACGGAAAAACCCCTGGCCGGTATCCGGCCCTATCTGGAAAATCGTCCGGCCGATTACAGATGCCTGAAGGAAGGCGCGGCAAAGCTGAAGATTTTTATCAAGGACAGACTTTCGGAAGCTTCACCGGAATATGGTTTCTGTCATGGAGATCTCCACAGCGGTAATGTATTTTTCGAAGGAGTTGATCCTACGATCTTCGATTTTGATTGTATGGGCTATGGATGGAGGGCATATGACATCTGTGTTTATGCGTGGGATGAGAGCTTTCAGAATGAAAAGTTTATGGAAGGAAATACATGGAAAAAATATTTGGAGGGCTATGAAACTGTAAGGGCCCTCAGCAGGGAAGAAAAAGAGACCATCCCCGCATTTGCAGCCCTGAGAGAGCTGTGGATGATTGGGCTGCATGCAGAAGTAATGGAGAAAAATGCGGGGTGCTGCTGGTATCAGGATGATTATTTTGATTATCAGCTTAAGGTTTTCAGGCAGTGGTTGAACCGGTGCGGCCTGTTAAGTGAGTAAGCTCCGCCAGCCAGGTTCAACTGCTTCTGCACATTTATGAAGCGAATTTCAATGGGAACCGCCATGTATGAGCTCCCTGCTTCCGGGAATTTAGTCGTCGTGTGTTTCCGGCACGTTTGGATTTGTATCCGTATAATTTACCGTGGTAAACATTCCGCCCAGAGTGGGAACTCCGTTGTTGGTCACGTGGTGTGGCATATGGCAGTGCATAGGCCATACGCCCGGATTGTCGGCGATGAATTCCACATCCCAGGTTTCGCCCGAGGCGACAAGAATTGTATTTTTGCATATCTGAGCTCCCGGCTGGATGGGAAAGCCGTCTGCGCCGGTAACTCTGAACTGATGGCCATGCAGATGAATAGGGTGGTGATGCATCTGGATGTTTCCGAAACGTATCTTTACCTTGTCACCGCAGTTCACCTGTAAAGGCAGTGTCTGGGGATAGCTTTTTCCGTTGATGGTAAAAAAATTGAACATCGGCTTCACGAAATTCAGCGGATATGTACCTGGTGTGAGATCGCCCCAGGGCAGAACGTTGACTGCCCATTCCTGAAGAATGCACAGATAGTCTTTATCGGGAGCGTCAAACGTCCGGCACGGATTTTCCACAATCAGGCCGCCAAACAGCCCCGCATTATCCTGGATGGGAACCTCTACATGAGAATGATACATATAAGTGCCCGGAGGATTACAGATAGTAAAGGAGTAATCAAAATATTCCCCCGGATAAATATAGGGGGAAGGTTCCAGCGGAGGCACCCCGTCCATGAGGTTGGGAACCTCCAGGCCGTGCCAGTGGACGCTGGTGCGGTGCGGCAGATGATTGGTAACGCGTATGGTCACTTTATCTCCTGGAAAAACATGAATCGTAGGGCCGGGGGTGGAACCGTTATAGCCCCACGCCCGGATGACAATGCCATCCACAAGCTCCCACAAAATTTCCTCTGCTGTCAGTTCAAAAAATTTTCTCCCGTTTACAATGGTATAAGGCAAGTCCTGAATTCCTGGTGTGATTACCATAAAAATATCCTTTTCCCTGGTTTGGCAACTGTTCAGTACCCTCTCAGCTACTGCTAAAATACAGTCGCCTGGTTTGTAACAATATATTACTTCTTTTGAAAAATATGTTATATATCAAATAAGGTGCTCCTGTCTGGACGGAGAAGTATTTTTCCTGGAAAGAAAACAGAGCAAGAACGGAACAGCTGAAAACAGAACGGCCTGCTATACTTAACTTACCGTACGGAAAGGAGCAGGAACTTGGAAAACAAAGAGATGCTGCAGCATATTCTGCGGTATATTGATGAAAATATACGCGAAGAACTGTCCGTATCGATATTGGCGGAGGAAGCGGGATATTCGCCGTTTCATTTCAGCCGTATCTTTACGAAAACGGCCGGTATGCCGGCTATGAGTTATGTTACCAGGCGGAGACTGCAATATGCCCGCTACGATTTGTCACAGGGAAAGAAAGCGGTGGATGCCGCAGTGGAATATGGTTTTGAGACACATGCCGGATTTACAAAAGCATTCAAAAGATGTTTTGGTTATCCGCCGTCCTTCTGCTTCCTGCGCGCCGGCATTACGCCGCCCTGTGAAAAGGATCAGGAATATTTTTTATCCGGAGAGGAAAAAGGAGAAAAGAAAATGAATCCACATATTTATGAATTTACGCCGTTTTCTGTCATTGGTTATCCGCAGAGACAAAGAAAATCCAATGTTAAGAGGACTGCCGATATCCCGGCCTACTGGGACAGTCTGAAAATGGACAGCGCCGCGCTGCTTACCAAGCTGCATGATACCTTCACGGCGTCTAAACATTTTGAGATCAGCATGTGCTATGACATTGATACGGAAAACGGGGAATTTACATACCTGTTAGGAAGAGGTATTGATAATCCCGCCGATTATGAAAAAATGGAACCGGATATGACAAGAGTGGACATCCAGGGAGGACTGTATGCTGTCTTTTCCACGCCGCCTGCGGAGGATTACCTGGTTGCGATTCAGGATACCTGGCATGAAATCCTCACGGACTGGCTGCCTGGCTCTGAGTTCGAATTTGACGATACACGCTATGATTTTGAGTACTATGACCACAGAGATCATGGCTGGTATTTCGGAGGAAAGGTACAGATGGATATCTGCATTCCCATTCGCCTGAAAGAAAAATAAATTCCATAAAATATATTCCGGAAAATAAATACCGAAAAATAAATTTCGGTAAAAAAATCCTGACAATCAGCTCTTCCCGAAGGCGATATATGAAACTTCCCGTCCTTATGCTTTCTGAATAAAAAAAGATGAGCACAAATAATACTGCCGGATGTGGTAGATTAACGGTAAGGCTGCAAAATAGAACAGCTTGAGGAATGAGAATGGAATGGCTTGCTGCTGCAGCAGACGGAAAAAGTGAAGTAAAATACGATGTGGAATAATAAGCGGGAGTAAGTGCAGGATAGGATGTGTGATGATAAGCGTGATGAGATGCAGGATAAGATGTGTGATGATAAGCGTGATGAGGTTCAGGATAAGATGCAGGGTGATAAGCGGGATGAGATACGGGATAAAATGCAAAATGAAATACAGTCAGTGCTGACAAACTGGGACGTGTTGGGAACAGCAAAGCAGATTTATTCAACAGCCTGGGCCATATCGGATGAATATGTACTGAAGGCATACGATAATTTGGTGCAGCTGAAAAAAAACGGCCGCATGCAGGTGCTGCTCTGCCGGATGGGTATTCCCGCAGCAGAGATTATTCAAACGCGCAGAGGGGAAATCTATGCAGCTGAGGGCAGCAGGTATTATATGCTGTCCAGAAAGCTGCCCGGCAACAATGCTGCGGATATTACAGCGGATGGAATGGCTGAGAAAATGGGGGAGGTTTTGGGCAGCCTGCATCAGGCCTTCAGTAAATGTGAGGAAATCCTGTATACGCAGTCTGAGCCTGCAAACGAAACAATCAGCTTCCCTGACTGCAGCCTGCTGGAGGACATGAACGGCTGGGTAAAGGAAAGCCTGTACCGGGAACATTGGATGGATGAAAAAAACTTCTGCAAAGCGGTACAAAAACTGGCGGAACACTATGAGGAGCTTCCCAGGCAGCTGATTCACAGAGATGTGCATCTGGGCAATTTCCTGTTCGATCAAGGGACGTTTTCCGGGTATATTGATTTTGATCTGAGCCAGAGAAATATCCGCGTTTTTGACCTGTGCTATTTTCTGGCAGGACTGCTTGCCGCCCAAGTAGGAAATGGTATGGAGGAGATACAATGGTATGATGTAATCAGCAGAACGACAGCCGGATATGAAAGCCGTATTCCCCTGACCGCAGCGGAAAAGCAGGCGGTTCCGTATGTAATGGAAAATATTGAGCTGTTGTTTGCCGCCTATTTTAATGAACTGGAAATGAAACATTTCAGGGAAAATGCGCTTGAACTGTTCTGGTTTATTTGTAAAAGAGAGGAACAGATCTGGTCGGCGCTGTATAGATAAGAGCTGTGCTGTACAGGAAAAGAAGAATGACAGCCGGAGGAGGCGGAAAAAGTGAAATTGACAGAGAAAAAGGATTTACTGGTAAATGCAGTAAGTACGATGAAAAGGGTGGAAGCGATAGGACAGACAGGGAATATGACAGAAATTCCGGTTCCTGGGCAAGGGGATTTTGACCTGTTCGTTCTTTGCGGAGTAATTCCTGATTATGAAGAGAGACAAAGCTGCTATGCCGGTCAGAGGCAGCTTTATACGGAATGCAACATGGAGGTATGCAGGGAAGATGTTCACTGGGGGACCGGAGATATTCTTCTGGTAGACGGCGTGGAAACCATGTTTATGTATTTCACAGTGGATAGCATGAAGGAGTACCTGGAAACTGTCGCCAGCGGACAAAGGCTGGAGCCGGAAGGAGAATTTTATCCGTTGGGGCGGCTTGCTACGATGCGCAGCATCCATATTTTATATGACAGGAACGGAATAATGAAGGAAATGCAGGAGAGCCTGAAAGAATATCCCGGACAGCTTCGGCAGAAAATTATTAAGAACCATTTTCCCGCAATCTGGGATGGAGAAAGCATCGACAGAGCAATTCTGCGAGGCGATGTTATATTTAACCATCGTGTGTTTCAGGCATCGCTGGATCATTACATGCAGACGTTGTATGCGCTGAACCGTACCTATTTTCCCAGCTGGAAGCGGACGGAGCAGTACATTGCCTCTTTCCGGATAAAGCCGGAAAACTGCTATGAAAGGATAAGAAAGGCGATAAAATTTTCC
This sequence comes from Clostridium sp. KLE 1755, assembly GCF_000466465.2. Classification (NCBI taxonomy): domain Bacteria; kingdom Bacillati; phylum Bacillota; class Clostridia; order Eubacteriales; family Clostridiaceae; genus Clostridium; species Clostridium sp. KLE 1755. Next base: position 21,563 of record NZ_KE992729.1, on the reverse strand, counting down.
GCAGAACCGGAAACGATAGAAGCCTGCTATGAAGTGTGGAGGAAGCTGGTGGAGGAGCTGGAAAAACTTGTGGAGGAGAACTTAGTCATAGAAGAATAGCGCTCTGGCGCCCTGCTCCGAAAGGTTTTCAGGGTAATATTTTCCGGCTGTGCAGAATCCATGATGCAGGTTATAATAAATGAGTCCGGTGCACTGTTACAAAAAGCTCTCCGTTTCTATATGGAAAAAGAGAGGAGGGCAGTGCAAAGAACCGATAAAATAAATTGTGGCAAATACTATATATCGATATAACTAAAGGAGCGCACATGGATTGGATTGAACGGCTGAATAAGGCCATGGAATACCTGGAAGAGCATATGACGGAAGAAATTTCCTACGAAAAGGCGGCGCGTATTGCATGTTGTTCCGCCTATCATTTTCAGAGGATGTTTGCCTATATGGCAAATGTGCCCCTTTCCGAATATATCCGCCGCAGGAGGATGTCTCTGGCTGCTGAGGATTTGCAGAGTTCAGATGAGAAGATTGTGGATATCGCCTTAAAATACGGCTATGCTTCTCCTACAGCCTTCAACCGTGCTTTCCAGGGAGTACACGGTGTAGCGCCGTCTCTGGTGAAAAAAGGTAATGTCTCTGTAAAGGCCTATCCGCCGATCAGCTTTACCATAACGATAAAAGGAGCGGTCGGACTGGATTACCGGATAGAAGAAAAGAAGGCCTTCCGGGTTATCGGTGTATGCAGCCCACTGCAGGCTGAAGTGGAAAAGAATTTTGCCGTTGTCCCACAGCTATGGCAGCAGGCGGGATCGGACGGCAGCCTTTTTAAACTGGCCGGGATGATGGATGGTGAACCCAAAGGCATTTTGGGAGTGAGCGCCTGTAATGACGAAGAAGAGTGGAAGTATCTTATCTGTGTATCCAGCACTCTTCCTTTACCGGAAGGGTGGGAGGAGTATCTGGTGGAAGCATATACCTGGGCTGTTTTTACCGGCACAGGTTCCTGCCCGCAGGCGATCCAGCAGCTTGAACAGAGAATTGTGACGGAATGGCTGCCCGCTTCCGGCTATGAATATGCAGACGGCCCTGATATCGAGGTATATCTGACTCCGGATATGCAGAATTCCAGTTTTGAGGTGTGGATACCAATAAACAGAAAACGGCAGTAACGGACTGCAGGCGAACTGTAAAAAGAGAGTGAAAACACATGAGGCTTTCACTCTCCCTGATTATATAGTAGTTTTACTAAAACGTCTGCAATGTGGATGGGTTCACAGCTGCTTTAGTTTATAATAAAAAAATCCAATGGAATGATAAACTGAATAAATACCCTATGCATTGCTTCTAACAATTTCTCATAAAAATATTATCAGTATCACCGCCATAATTTATCAGAACATCAATTTTTTGAAAACCGTATTTCTCATATAAACCAGTGATGCCTGAGGGTATATACACTCTGGTAAAGCCCACTTCTTTTGCATAGCCTGCCGCACATTCAATTAGCTGCCGGCTGATCCGGTTCCCTCTGAAATCTTCATCGACAAACATTGAGCTTATCCATGGTGAGTATCTGTTTTCGGGATAATAATCTGTTTTCAGAAATGTGCAGAAGCCTATAATTTGACCATTCTGTTTTGCGCAGAATACACTTTCCCAATCGATAAAAAGGTCTTTCTTCATCATCTCGGCAAGATGGACGCCGGCGGCTTCCCAGCTACAATTTTCTGCAAAGCAGATAAGCTTGTCCCAGTCATTGCAATCTTTTGTTACCCGAAGTACTTCTAGCGTATTCATTTGTGCCTCCTTATTTGTATAAAAATAAAACCTGCTTGTATAAACAGGCTTTCCCCTTTTGCTGTTGTCTTCCAGTCAGCTATTTCAAGCGATTATCACTATACAAAAAATGGCACCTCATTTATGCTCCTCCCGGAAAATCTGATATAAATTCCAATATATTTTCAGCTTATCATGCTCCTAAGCAGCCGTCAAGAATTGCCTGTCTGGAGGAACGCAAAGGAGGAAGCTTGCCATACTGCGCAGGCTGCCGATATGGAGCCTGACCGTGACCGATCTGATAAATGACTGGGGCAGGGCGAAGGAAATAATCAGAAGCTATGTGGAAACGAGAGGACTGTGGAAATAGATAAAGACATAGGTCTATTGAAATAAGAAAGCCGGAGGTGAAAATTTTTTATCCGCCTTTTTAATCTGACATACTGTTGTCATATTATGTGTGTTAGGATGAATACATCAAAAGACGAAAGGAGTCAGATATGGAAGAAAGATTTTGCCAGAGCTGCGGAATGCCTATGGGGGATACCGATGAATTATACGGAACGGAGGCAGACGGCAGCAAGAGTACAGACTATTGCTCCTATTGCTATGCGGACGGTGCATTTACATCGGAATGTACGATGGATGAAATGATTGAAGGCTGCATCCCTCCCATGCTGGAATCAAATCCCGAATTGAAGGAAGAGGATGCACGCAGTATGATGCAGCAGTGGTTCCCCGTCCTGAAACGGTGGAAGAACAACTGAATATAAAAAAACAGGGAGCGTGTCAGCATTACAGGTTAAGCTGAGTTCAATGCAGTGCAGGCAGACTCCCTTTCTGTCATACCGGAACATTTATTTCTTCTTTTCCCTGATAGGAATCCATATTTCACTGCTGTAATCATAAGAATGGGTATCTCCCATTGTGTACATTTCCACATTAAAACCGCTCGCAAACTCATACCAGGAGTTCCCCGGCAGCCATTCATTAAAAATACGCGAATTCACCGCCTGAAGTGAGCCGGGCATCGGCCCTGTACACCGGAATTTTGCTATAGTGCAGCCCGGCAGCAGGGCTTGTGTCATACCCTCCGGAAGCTCCCCTCCCCTGTAATCGCCCGCGATAATATAACGGAACTCCCTGCTGTTACCAGGGATTTCGATACAGATGCCGTACTTTCCGATACAGCAGTCCCTGACCTGGGCCGGCGCATTTTTATTGCAGTATTTCTGCTTGAAGCTGTTCCAGAAGGACGGTATTTCATCATATGCGCTGTCGAAGGAGAAGATCCGCTCCAGACCGATTACCGGCAGCGGCTCCATTTTTTCCACTGTATAATTCAGATTACTTCCGCCTTCCACCGTGATTTTTATATGAAGCGGCTGAAAAACCTGAAGTTTGTCAGGATTTTTTTTCAGCTGCATGGGAGCCGCCCCATGAAAACGGCTGAAGGCTTTTGTGAAGCTTTCAGGAGTTTCATAACCGTATTTGTAAGCCAGATCAATGATCCTGTCATTTCCGGCCAGCACATCCAGCGCGGCAAGATACAGCCGTCTGCTGCGAAGATAAGCGCCGATAGTCATTCCGGTTATGATTTTAAAGCCCTTCTGGAAATAAAAGGGGGACAGGTTTATATGAGCGGCTATATCCTCTGCTGTAATATTTTCCATCAGATGAGCTTCCATATAATTTACAGCTTCCTTCATTGCTTCCAGCCATTCCATACCGTCAGTCCTTTCTTTCGTGCAACGCACGTTCCTGCTTAAAGTTCCACCTATTATACATGATGGCAGATTAAGTTGCCTGTCTTTTCCTGCCCATTTCTGTCCGCTCCATTTTGGCCGAATGCAGGGCAGACAGGAGAATATCATTATTATGCCACGCTCCGGTTATTTCGAACGCTTCATATAAAAAAACGGCGCAGGAAATTCTTTTGAAATTATAATAGCATAGATTGGAACAGAAGGGAGATGTTATTTTAAGCCAGAAGTTGATGAAAACCGTGTAAAAAGCGAACTGTCCCGTTGCAGACTGGCTTCGATGCCGGATGTCAGACGGGGCTGGCTTTTTTCCATCGGTATAGTATAATGAAAATGCAGAGATAAAAACACAGCCCGGTAGGTAGTCCGGGCGCAGCGGACAATATTTGTGAAAGCGCTGTCAGTAACCCTCCCTCCTTGGGTCGTCCGTTCTTTGTTCATAAATATATTTAAGGAGGATTCTTTTATGGACAGAGCATCGGAAGAAGCAGGACAGCAGGCAGTTTTGAGGGTGTTTTTTGAAGACCCGTTCTGGGTGGGGGTGTTTGAGCGCACTTCACAGGGAAGGGTATCCGTTTCAAAGATTACCTTTGGCCCGGAGCCTAAGGATTATGAGGTATGGGATTTCCTTCTCAGGAATTATTCAAAGCTGTGTTTCAGTCCTTCGGTGGAAGCTGTGGTAAAAGAAACGGGGCAAAATCCCAAAAGGATGCGGCGGCAGGTGTGCAGGGAACTGCGGCAGCCGGGCATCGGAACCAAATCCCAATTGGCGCTGAAGCTGCAGCAGGAGGAACGGAAAACGCAGCGCAGAACGGTGAGCCGCAGGCAGCGGGAAGCCGAAAAGCAGCGGTTGTTTGACTTGAAGCAGCAGAAACGGAAGGAAAAACATAAGGGAAGATAGGAAAGGATAGGAAAAGAGACGGCCGCCGGGAGTTTCACCGTAAAGCGGCCGCCTCTTTGCTTATTTTGTATTCTTTTGTTCGAATTCATTTGTCCGTTACCTCTGATATCATTTTATTAAAGAGGGAAATGAGGAAATTTTTTACCGGCGGCGCCCATGTAATCTTCTTTCCTGCAAATCCTGCATTTTACTTGAATTATATAGCGATGGGCCATATACTGGAATAAGAAATAACAAAAAAGGAGCGGTCAGGATGCAGAAAATTTTTATCCGCTATATGAGTGCCGTGGTTATTGTCGCCCTTTTGGCTATTTTGGCGATGAACTGGGGACTGCAGGAATTCAACGCCCGGAACCGGATGATGGAGAATTCCGAAATGAAGCTGGATCAAATCGTGCAGACGCTGGAAAATAATGAGGTGGAGCTTCAGAATCTGAAGGACAGTCTCAGCGAAGATTACCTGACCCGCGCCTATGCGTTTGCTTATATTATAGAGCAGAACCCGGAGGTGCTTGGCAGCCAGTCCGAGCTGGAGAGGATTGCCCGGCTGCTTAACGTGGATGAGCTGCATGTTATTGATGAAAACGGCATCCTGTTTGCAGGAAGCGTTCCGTTGTATTTTGGTATGGATTTTCATGATACGGATCAGACAAGAGAGTTCCTGCCCATTCTGGAGGATCCGGACTCTTACCTGGTCCAGGATATCCGTCCCAACGGCTATGAGCAGAAGGTCTTTCAGTATATCGGCGTGGCTAGAAAGGATCAGAAGGGGATTGTGCAGGTGGGGATGGCTCCTACCAGAATGCTGGAGGCTCAAAAGAGAAACCAGCTGGAGTATATATTGTCGCGTATGCCCCTGGATTCAGGGACTATGCTTTTTACGGTGGATAAGGATACGCAGAAGGTTCTGATTTACTATAATGAACGGATGGATGAGTATGACCTTTCAGAGTTCGGTGCCACGCCGGATGCGCTTGCCGGTCTGTCAAGCGGTGTATTTATGGAGGAGGGCGGCCAGAGAATATTTTATGTAACCAGGGAATATGGAAATATACTGCTTGGTATGGGGAAAACGTCGAAGGCGCTTTATAAGGATCGGAACCTGCAGCTGTTTTTGACCATGGCCTTTCTCATATTTGCATGCCTTATCATGATATCTGTAATCAACTGGCTGCTGAAAATAAAAATCGTAAACGGAATCCACCGCATCACCGATGATCTTTCCAAAATCACGGAGGGCAGGCTGGATACGGTGGTAAATGTGGACAATAACCCGGAGTTCAGGCTGCTGAGCCAGGGGATTAATAAAATGGTGCAGGGAATACTGAACGCCACCGTGCGGGTATCCCAGGTAATTGATGTGGTGGATATGCCTATCGGCGTTTTTGAATATGGAAAGGACAGCAGGGAGGTGATGGCCACCGACAGGCTGCGCCTGGTTCTTGGCTGGACGGAGGAAGAGGGCAAAAAACTGTATCAGGATAAGGAGAACTTCGAAAAACGTCTCCGGGAAATTCTCTGCAGGCCGGCAGCAGGGGAAAAGAATGTGTATCAGGTTTCGGAGAAGCCTGAAAAATGGGTCAGGCTTCAGATGAATTCAGATGAAAACGGAACCTTCGGTATTGCCGCGGATGTGACAAAGGATATGCAGGAAAAGTGGAAAATCCAGCATGAAAGGGATTATGATTCCCTGACGGGCCTGTGTAATATTGATACCTTCAAAAAAGAGGTTTCTCTTGTACTGGAGCAGGGAAATCCCGGTGCGGCGGCCATGGTAATGATGGATCTGGATAATTTCAAGGGGATTAATGATCGTTATGGCCACGACTGGGGCGATGAATATCTGAGGCGCTGCGCCCGCATCCTGGAAAAAAGCAATGGGGAACGGGGCATAGCGGCCAGAAGGTCGGGAGATGAATTCTGCCTGTTTCTGCATCATTTTTCTTCCAGGGAGGAAATCGCCAATTATATGGAAGAACTGTACGGGGAAATCCGTGCCGGGGAAATCACTTTCCCTGACGGAAGCACCGGCTTCCTGCGAATCTCCTCAGGGCTGGCCTGGTACGGGGAATCGCTTAACAGTGGCAGCATGCTGCTGCGGGCGGCGGATTATGCGCTGTATGATGCAAAGAACAATGGAAAAGGAATATGGAAGCAGTATTCCCTGTGAGATACAGGAAAACTGAAGAAAGTAAGCCGCAGGAAATCGGGAATTTCCTGCGGCTTTTATTTCCGCGGCTTACCCCGGCCGCGGCCTTGTTGCACTTTTACTAAACTGTATTAAAACGGTACAGATACTTTTTATTCAGAAGCTGTTACCATTATTTGCTGCTGATTTCACTGTGCAGCTCCTGAATGGATTTTACTTCTCCGTTGCCGTGTTCCTTCACATACTTGATTCCCTTTGCGGTAGCGCGTGCAGCGGCAATGGTGGTCATGTAAGGAATTTTTGCTTTGATGGCGGCTTTCCTTAAATAGCTGTCGTCATGCATGCTTTCCTTGCCGACAGGAGAGTTTACAACCAGCTGGATTTTTCCGTTGGTGATGAGGTCGAGGATATTCGGCCTGCCTTCATAAAGCTTGTTAACCCTTTCCGCTTCAATGCCTGCTTCTCTGATGAGATTGCAGGTGTTTTCTGTTGCGATGATTTTAAAGCCTGCTTCAGCAAATGCCTTTGCCACCTCAACCACCTCGGCCTTGTCCTTTCTGTTTACGGAAATCAGGACGGTGCCTTCCAGGGGAAGACGGGACTGGGTTGCTTCCTGCGCTTTATAGAACGCTTCGCCATAGTAGGTGGACAGGCCCAAAACTTCGCCGGTGGAGCGCATTTCCGGTCCGAGAACCGGATCGACCTCCGGGAACATATTGAAGGGGAATACCGCTTCCTTTACACCGTAGTAAGGGATATGCTGCTCCTTCAATCCGGAAATGGGGGAGGGCTTGCCGGTAAGCTCTGCAGTGATGATATCAATGGCAAGGGGCACCATACGGATATTGCATACCTTGGATACTAACGGCACGGTACGGGATGCGCGGGGATTGGCCTCCAGCACATAAACTCTGCCATTTTCGATGGCATACTGCATGTTCATCAGGCCTTTTACATGCATTTCTTCCGCAATCCTTCTTGTATAATCCTTGATTGTTTTCACATTTTCCTCAGAAATGTGTACGGAAGGGATAATGCAGGCGGAGTCTCCGGAATGCACGCCTGCCAGCTCAATATGCTCCATAACTGCAGGAACAAAGGCATGTGTCCCGTCGCTGATGGCATCCGCTTCACATTCCATGGCATGGTTCAGGAAACGGTCGATGAGGATGGGGCGGTCGGGAGTAACGCCGACTGCAGCCTTCATATAGCCCGCCATGCTTTCATCATCGTAAACCACTTCCATGCCGCGGCCTCCTAAAACGTAAGAAGGACGGACCATTACGGGATAGCCAATCCGGTTGGCAATCTCAAGCGCTTCCTCCACGGTGGTTGCCATTCCTGACTCCGGCATGGGGATTTCCAGTTTTTCCATCATGGCGCGGAACAGGTCGCGATCCTCTGCCAGATCGATAACGGAAGGGGAGGTGCCGAGAATTTTCACACCGTTCTTTTCCAGTTCATTTGCAAGATTCAGAGGCGTCTGTCCGCCGAACTGTGCGATAACGCCCACCGGTTTTTCCTTTTTATAGATACTCAGTACATCCTCCAGGGTCAGCGGTTCAAAATACAGCTTGTCGGAGGTGTCGTAGTCGGTGGAAACAGTTTCCGGGTTACAGTTAACGATGATGGTTTCAAAGCCCAGCTTTTTCAGGGCCAGTGAGGCATGAACGCAGCAGTAGTCGAATTCGATGCCCTGTCCGATACGGTTGGGGCCGCCGCCGAGAATCATAACCTTGGGTTTGTCGTTGGAGATGGGATTCTTATCCTCCGCGTTGTAGGTGGAGTAGTAGTAGGCGCTGTCGGCAGTGCCGCTTACATGGACGCCTTCCCAGGCTTCCTCCACACCCAGCGCAATACGGCGGTTCCGGATATCGTCTTCCGGGATTTCAAGGATCTGGCTTAAGTATTTGTCGGAGAAGCCATCCTTCTTTGCAGCAATCAGGCGGTCATCGGCAGGAAGGCTGCCTTTATGGGCGGCAAGCGCCTCTTCTTCTTCCACCAGTTCCTTCATCTGCTGTATAAAGTAGGTTTTTACCTTGGTAATGTCATGGATTTCATCAATGGTGGCACCCTTGCGGAGCGCTTCATACATGATAAAATGACGTTCACTGGAGGGCGTAATCAGCATGGAGAGGAGCTGTTCCTTTGTTTTGCTGTCAAAATCCTTCGCATGGCCCAGGCCGTAGCGGCCGGTTTCCAGGCTGCGGATGGCTTTCTGGAAGGCTTCCTTGTAGTTCTTGCCGATGCTCATGACTTCGCCTACCGCACGCATCTGCGTACCCAGCTTGTCTTCCACGCCTTTGAATTTTTCAAAGGCCCAGCGGGCGAACTTGATTACCACATAGTCTCCGTCGGGCACATATTTGTCCAGAGTCCCGTATTTTCCGCAGGGGATGTCCTTCAGGGTGAGGCCGCAGGCCAGCATGGCGGAAACGAGGGCGATAGGGAAGCCGGTAGCCTTGGAAGCCAGAGCGGAGGAACGGGAGGTACGGGGATTGATTTCGATAACAACGATGCGGTCGGTTTCCGGATCATGGGCAAACTGTACGTTGGTGCCGCCGATAACCTGAACGCTTTCAACGATTTTATAAGCCTGCTCCTGCAGACGCTTCTGACATTCCTCAGAAATGGTGAGCATAGGGGCGGAACAGAAAGAATCGCCGGTATGCACGCCGAGGGGATCGATATTCTCAATAAAGCAGACGGTGATCATGTTGTTTTCACAGTCCCTGACAATTTCCAGCTCCAGCTCTTCCCAGCCGAGAATGGATTCTTCCACAAGAACCTGTCCCACCAGGCTTGCCTGGAGGCCTCTTGCGCATACTGTTTTCAGCTCGTCCACATTGTAAACGAGTCCGCCGCCTGCGCCGCCCATGGTATAAGCGGGACGGAGTACTACGGGATAGCCGAGACGATCCGCAATGGACAGCGCCTCTTCCACGCTGTAGGCAACCTCGCTGCGGGCCATTTCAATGCCCAGCTCGTTCATGGCTTTTTTGAATTCGATACGGTCTTCGCCGCGTTCGATGGCATCCACCTGGACGCCGATAACCTGAACGTTATATTTTTCCAGAACGCCGGCTTTGTTCAGCTCCGCGCACAGGTTCAGTCCGGACTGTCCGCCCAGGTTGGGCAGCAGGGCGTCGGGCCTTTCCTTGGCGATAATCTGCTCCAGCCGTTCCACATTCAGCGGTTCGATGTAAGTAACATCGGCTGTTTCCGGATCGGTCATAATGGTTGCAGGATTGGAATTAACGAGTACGATTTCATAACCCAGTCTCTTGAGTGCTTTACATGCCTGGGTTCCGGAATAGTCAAATTCGCAGGCCTGACCGATGATGATCGGACCGGAACCGATGATAAGTACTTTGTGAATGTCTGTTCTTTGTGACATATTTCCTCCATTCTGCTGCAGAAAATCCGCAGCCCTAGTATCAGGCGGGAAAACGGCGCCAGCTTTTACGCATCTGTACGCAGACCGAAATGGAAAGAACCATCTGATCCCTTCCGCCCGTTCTGCAGTAATTTCCCTTTGCAGTATATTATATAGGAAAATCGCCAAAAGGCAAATCATATTTTTTATGAATTATAAAAAGAAAATAAAGTGATAAAAAATAGTTGCTAAAACAATAATGTTTTATTATACTGAAAATCAGGAAAAGAATATTTCCTGACGGCTTCTGTTATCAGTCAGGAGTAAAGATGAAAGCAAGAGATAAGTTTCAGGAGTTAAATCTGAGCAATGCCTTCCTGTTCGCAGCGGTGATGAATGACGCAGAGGTCTGCCGGCTGGTGCTGGAGATTTTGACAGGAGAACCTGTGGAAGCGGTGAATGTGCAGAGTGAACAGAGTATTTTATTCAGTTCCGATTTCAGGAGCGTGCGTCTTGATGTTTATGCCAGGGACTGCCTGGAGGTAGAGTACGATCTGGAAATGGAGAATGGCGGCGAAAGTCTGCCAAAGCGCAGCCGGTATTACCAGTCCCAGATGGACGTAGCCGCTCTGAAGCCGGGGGATGATGTGGATCTGCTGGGATTGAGCTATGTTATATTTCTGTGTACCTTTGATCCTTTTGACGAGGGACTGTATCGTTATCGTTTTGAAAATACCTGCACGGAAACAGGAAACAGCCTGGGAGACGGAACGAAAAAAATATTTCTGAATACCAGGGGACGGACAAAAAAGGATGTATCAGAGGAACTGCTGCATTTTCTGGCCTATGTGGAAAATACTACGGATGAATGTGCGGCATTGTACAATGATCGGAAGCTTGACAGGATTCACCGGAAGGTGAAGGAACTGAAGGCAAGCCGGGAATGGAGGGCGAGGTATATGAAGTTTGAGGAGCTGCTTTCTAAGGAACGTGAGGATGGCGTGAATGAAGGAAAGTTGGCCGGTGAAAAAAGGATGCTGGCTTTGGTGCGCGCCATGCTTCAGGATAACCGGAGCGATGAAATCCCGTTGCTGGAAACAGATGAAAAGCTGCGGGAAGAGCTGTTCAGGGAATATCATATATAATTCAATAATTCTATTCTTCTCAGCTGCCCGTCCGGGCAGCGTCTTTAGCGGACCGGGGGTTATACTGCCGGTCTGTTCAGGCATTTTATGTGCCTGATTTCAAATTTTCCAATATATAATAAATTCAGATAACGGCCTGCCGGGCGGGAAATATTTTTTTCTTTTTAAGGTCAGTTTTAGCCTTTTATAATTATTACGTCTTTCTTGTTTATATTCAGGCAACGGCATACGGATTTTCACTTCAATAGTTGACATATACTATAAAATATACTACACTAATTTATAGGATAAGGAGGTGTTACATGGCAGCCATAGATCTGATAGTTCTGGGAATGATTAAGCAGCAGCCGCAAAGCGCTTATGAGCTCCAGAAAAATGTAGAGTACAGGAACATATCCCGCTGGGTAAAAATCAGCACGCCTTCCATATACAAGAAGGTTATCCAGCTGGAGGAGAAGGGATATCTGGAGGCGGAGCTTGTCCGGGAGGGAAATATGCCGGAGAAAAGCGTCTACCGGATAACGCCGGAGGGCGAACATTTTTTTATGGACCTGATGGAAAAAACAGCGCGGGAAACCGTGAGTATTTTCCTGAATTTCAATGCGGTGATCATGAACCTGGATTTTATGCCGGAGGAAAAGAGAAAGGAGCTTCTGGAAGGAATACATGACGGAATCAGCGATCTGAAGGAAACCATCGAGGTAAAAAGCGGTGAAAGACAGCATATTCCGCTGACAGGGCGGACCATACTGCAGCAGCAGCTGGAAATGACGGAGGCAATGGAGCGCTGGCTTACCGGCTTTGAAAAGGAGTATCTGAAGAAAAAATGAGGCCGCTGTGATAAGCAGCGGCGTAAAAAACGTGCAGGTCCGCATCAGCGGATGGAGAGGAGAAGGTATGTACGAATCAAGATGCGGCGTATGCTGCAACAGCTGTGAAAGAAAAGAGGCCGTTCACTGTACCGGCTGTCTGACCATGGAAAAACCGTTCTGGGGCGGAGAATGCCAGGTGAAAAGCTGCTGCCAGGAAAGAGGATTGAACCACTGTGGGGAGTGTGAGGAGTTTCCCTGTGAGGTTTTAAGCAGCATGGGCGTGGATCAGGGCTTTGATCCCACAATTAAAATTGAGCAGTGCAGAAAATGGGCCCAGGAGAAGTAATGGCACTCTTTGTGAAAAAGGGCTGCCTGTGATCTATGAGGAAGGACCCGGAGCCCACGAATGGGATTTCTGGAACCGTTATATCAAACGGATTCTGGTCTGGCTTCCTTTAGAGGAGCCGGCAGCAGGAAGCTACAGCGGAAATGTAGGTGATGCCGGGCGGCCGTAGACTGTGCTGCAGAGACAAAGGTAATTGTTCAGTCCCTTCACAGTTACTGCAGGATTCGGTTGCAACTGGCGTCGTACTGGGGCATAATAAAGATAACAGCTAAAGAGGACGGACGAGCCGGCGGTAATACCGGCTCGTCATTTCCGCGGGCAGTGCAGGAGCGCGGCAAAAGCAGGAAGAACGTCGGGTGCGCAAAAGGGAGGGGCTTACGTGAAGCAAAATGGAAAACGCAACAAGTATACCTTTGGATTAGGGACCATAGGCAGGGATATGGTCTATTCCATGGTGAGCATGTATCTGATTTATTATCTTACGGACATTATTGAACTGCCCACATCGACACTTTGGTGGATCACGGCAATCGTTCTTTGTGCCCGTATTTTTGATGCGTTAAACGATCCGATTATGGGCGTGATTGTGGATAATACAGACACAAAATATGGGAAATTCAAGCCCTGGATCGCACTGGGCGCATTACTTTCAGGAATGCTGACCGTCCTGCTCTTTACGGATTTCGGACTGCAGGGAGCGGCCTATATCGCCGTATTTGCCCTGATTTATGTGGCCTGGGGGCTGGCCTATATCGCGAATGACATTTCCTACTGGTCCATGCTGCCTTCCCTGAGCCTGGAGCAGAAGGAGCGGGAGCAAATCGGATCCGTTGCCAGGATTTGCGCCAATATAGGCCTGTTTTTCGTGGTTGCGGGGATTGTGCCTATTACCACTGCCTTCGGAAATGCCCTGGGAAGCATGCAAAAGGGCTACTTTGCCTTTTCATTCCTGGTGGTGGCCGTGATGTGGGCGGGCCAGTGCGTCACCCTTGTTGGAGTGCGTGAGCCAAGGGAGCTGGTGGTGAAAAATAAGCATACCAGCCTGCGGGAGCTGCTGCAGGTGATTTTCAAAAACGACCAGCTTCTTTACACAGCAATTTCCATGGCGCTGTTCATGATTGGCTATACCACAACCACCAGCTTCGGCCTTTATTTTTTCAAATATGCCTATGGGGATGAGGGGATGTATTCTGTTTTTGCGCTGATTCTTGGCGTTTCCCAGATCGCCGCGCTGGTGGTGTTCCCCTGGATCAGCAGGTTCTTCGAGCGGAAGACGCTCTATGCCTTTGCCACCGCACTGGTGGTGGCCGGCTATCTCATCTTTTTCTTTGCGCCGCTTGATACCATGCTCTTTATCGGAATCGCCGGCGTTCTGCTCTTCGTGGGGCAGGCATTTATCCAGCTGATGATGCTCATGTTTCTGGCGGATACGGTGGAATACGGGTTCTGGAAATCGGGACGCAGAAATGACAGCGTCACCTTTTCACTCCAGCCGTTTATCAATAAAATGGGCGGCGCGGTTTCCTCCGGCGTGGTAAGCGCCACGGTCATCCTGTCCGGCATCAAGGAGGCGCAGAGCGCGGCGGATGTAACGGCCGAAGGCCTGCTGATGATGAAAACGGCCATGATGGTTTTCCCGTTGATTTGCATTGTGGCGGGTTTCCTGCTTTACCTGAAAAAGTATAAAATTGACCGAAAGCTTTATGAACAGATTTTGAAGGACTTAAAGGAGAGAGGCGATCTCAGAATCGGGGAAGGAGAGTGAACCATGTATCACGAAATTACAATGAAAAGCAGCTTGAGAGAGGTATACGCCCACCCCGTCGGACACGACATCCTGAAAAAAATCCTTCTGCAGGCAGGTATGCAGGATAAGCTTCTTACCAGCCGGCTGACCGGCTCCCTGTCCCTGCAGGCTCTGTCCGTACTGACGAAAAAAATGCTGGATGATGCCTTCTGGCAGACCTTTCTGCATCTGCTCAACAGCGAACAGGACCGCCCGGACGGGGGAGATGGGGAGCTTATTAAAAAGTGGTGGAAGGAAGCCGTTTTTTACCAGATCTATCCCCGCAGCTTCTGTGATACGAACGGCGACGGAATCGGTGATTTGAAGGGAATTATCGGAAAACTGGATTACCTGCATACGCTGGGGGCGGACGCTGTCTGGCTGTCGCCGATCTATGATTCGCCCAACGACGACAACGGCTATGATATCCGGGATTATCATAAGATAATGAAGGAATTCGGTACCATGGAGGAGTTTGACGCCCTGCTTTCCGGTCTGCACCAGAGGGGAATGCGGCTGATTATGGATTTGGTGGTTAACCATACCTCAGACGAGCACGAATGGTTCCGGGAGGCGGTAAGGGATCCTTACGGCCCCTGCCATGATTACTATATTTTCCGGGAAAATGAGGACGGGAGAGAGCCGAATAACTGGACGTCCTTTTTCGGCCAGGGAAAATACGGGGATGCCTGGCGCTATATTCCGCAGAATGACGAATGGGCGCTGCATCTTTTTTCCAAAAAACAGATGGATTTAAACTGGGATAATCCAAAGCTTCGCTCCGAAATCATTTCCATGGTAAAATGGTGGCTGGAAAAGGGCGTGGACGGCTTCCGCCTGGATGTTATCAACTATATTTCCAAGGAGGAAGGGCTTCCCTACGGCAATGAAAGCGTGGGAAAAATGATGGGCTATGTGGGAATTGAGCATTATTTTTACGGCCCCCATCTTCATGATTATCTGCGGGAGCTGCGCTGTAAGGCGTTTGATACTACCGACGCTTTTTCCGTGGGAGAGACGCCGGGGGTGGGAATGCAGATGGCCAGGCTTCTTACCGGGGAGGACAGGCATGAGCTGGACATGATTTTCTCCTTTGATCATCTGGAAACGCCGGGACATACCCGTTTTGACGACTATCGCTACGATCTGAACTACCTGAAGCAGTATTATACGGAATGGATGGAGGGTTATGGAAGCGGCTGCTGGATGTCGCTCTTTTTCGAAAACCATGACAATCCCCGGATGATATCCAAAATAAACGAAGACCCGGAGTACCGCTTTGCCATCGGTAAGCTTCTGGGAATGATCCAGTTTACGCTGCGGGGAACGCCTTTTATCTATCAGGGGCAGGAGCTGGGAGCAATCAACGGGTCGTTTACGGATATATCACAGATTCAGGATGTGGAGAGCCGGAACCTGTATGAAGAATTCTGCCGTACCATGGGCGAAGAGGAGGCACTGCGCCGGATCCTTGCAGGGACCCGCGATCATGCCAGGCTCATGATGGACTGGCAGGAGGTATGCCGTCAGAAAAACGACAGAGAATCCATCTATTATTTTTATAAAAAACTGATAGCCCTGCGGAAAAAATATCCCGCGCTTGTTTACGGGGAAGTCAGGATTGTCCATAAGGAGAAGAAAAATTTCTTCGCCTGGTTCCGTGAACTGGGCAACGAGGCTTTTTATGTGGAATGCAATCTCAGCGAAAAGCAGAGAAAGCGCCCGCCCCGCCCGGAGGGCTTTTGCCCCTTGCTATCCAACTATAGCCGGATAGAGAGCAGGATGCAGCCCTATGAGGCCTGCCTTTACCGCTTTAAAAAGGAAGCTGCCGTTTGCGGTGAGGGTTCCGCCAAAGCGCCGGAAGGAAGGTGACGGACATGGATAAGCATATGGATAAGAAAAGCAATGTCTCCAGCCCGGTGATATTGCTCCTTTCCTTTTTATTTATCGCGTTGGAAAGCGTCCGCCTTTTCACTGGTAAACAAAGCGCCTATTTTACAGACGCCATCCTGCCGGCTGTATGGATTGCAGCTTATTTTCTCATAATAGCCGTGCTGCTTTTGGCCTGCTTCCTCCTCTGCATCCGGGGAATGCGCCGCCAATGGCACCACCTTTTACGCATTCCCCTGGCCATGTACTTCCTTTATTGCCTGGCGGTAGCCGGCCTTATCCTCACCACCGGCTATGCCCCGCTGATTCTGCTTCCCGTCATGGTGGGAATTATCGTCATCATAGTAGAAATCATCAACGAAAGAACCCTGGTCCGTTGAGCGGGGGAGGGGGAAACGTCCCGGTTCCGGTGCCGTCCGCCCTTTGTCCGCGCAGGCTGCGGCCGGGCTTCCTTTTCCCAGGCCGGCGGGGCGTGTTTTCGGTTCCAGTCTCAAAAACGGGGTGTTTCTAAACGTTCCCCAATACCGGGCATCTGCCAATGCGGCCCAAACTCCTCCGCAGCGGCACTGGAAGCTGCGGCGCGTGAAAAGGTTTTGAGGCCTGCTGCGTCGTCAGACAGGCCGCTAAGGGCGGCAGAAGCCCGGCCCTGGGGAGCGGTAAGAAACATCTCCGTTTTTTCCAATGGAG